>JBEVKA010000593.1:0-4273 GCA_040509855.1 Steroidobacter sp. | reverse complement strand
GATCGAGTCGGTCAAGCGCGTCGAACCGAAGGCATAAAAAGAAACGCCGGGCGCACTCGCATGCGCCCGGCGTTCTCGATCAACTCCCGAACGGTTACTTGAAGAGCACCGACACGTTGAACACGTCGATGTCGCTCTCGCCGGTCTTCTTGTCGTCGCCCACGTCGAGGAACTTCTGATACTCGGCGCGCAACACAAAGTTCTCGTTGATGTTCCAAGCGCCACCGATGCCGGCGAACAGCTCGGTCTGGCTGGCATCCACGCGACGGTGCGCGATGTTGCCGTTGTCGAATTCGATGTCGCGAATGCGATTGGTCACGCGGGTGTCGGCCAGGTAGATACCGCCGCGCACGTGCAGATCGAAACGCTCACCGAGCGGCAGCATGCCCAATGCGCTGATCGTCGGACCGGCGCTGGTGAATTGCATGGCGCGTTCGCCCACGAAAGTGTCGCTCGCCGACGCGCCGGTGGTGATATCGGTCGCGGTCACTTCGATGGACATGGGCAGGCGATAGCTCGCTTCGCCCAGTTTCGCGTAGCCGATTTCGGCGGCGAAATATCTGTTCCAGCGATAGCCGAGGTTCAAACCCCACACGCTCACGCTGTCATCGAGGCTCGAACGGCCCAGCGCATCGAGCGCGAATTCATACAACACGTCGTCGGTGGTGATGGTCGTCGTGTTGTTGTTGTCGATGAAAGCGGCGGAGTCGAGCTCGTCCGGCAACAGGTCGACGACCGCTTCGTCGAAGTCGGCCTTGGACGCCAGATCGACCGAACCGCTGCCGCCCCAAACGCCGAAATACAAGCCCCGGTATTCTTCGGCGAACGCTGTCGGGGCCGACAGCACATACCCGATCGCCAACCCAACCAGTGTCTTCTTAATCATTCGAAGATCTCCACAAGGTCCATGACATTCTTTGTGCCGTCAGCCAACGACGGAATTTGGGCGGCGATGGTAGACGATTATGTGTAATCCAACAGCGACTACATCACACTTGCGGCGCCGCAAATCACATTCGTGAACTATGTCCGATTCTTCTCCACAACCAAGGCGTTGGCTTCGCTTCGCGGGATGGCTATTCGTATGGGTATTAGCCCTTACCGTGACCCCGGTGATATTGCTGAGATGGGTCGATCCGCCCACCTCCGCTTTCATGCTCAGGGAACGATTCGCGCGGCCGATCCAGCATCGCTGGGTGGACTGGCCGCAGATCTCACCGCACGCAAAAGTCGCAGTAATTGCTGCCGAAGATCAGAAATTCCCCGAGCACAGCGGCTTCGATCTCGAATCCATCAATGACGCACTGGAGGAACGCGAGCGCGGCCGTCGCGTGCGGGGTGCAAGCACGATCTCACAGCAGGTGGCGAAGAATTTGTTTCTATGGCCAGGACAGAGCTGGGTCCGCAAAGGCTTCGAGGTCTACTTCACGGTGCTGATCGAAACATTGTGGCCGAAGCGGCGCATCCTGGAGGTTTATCTAAACATCGCCGAGTTTGGGAGCGGCGTGTTCGGCGTTGGAGCGGCGTCGGAAGTTTATTTCCGCAAAAGCGCGGCGCGCCTGAGTGCATCCGATGCAGCTTTGCTCGCCGCCGTGTTGCCCAATCCAAAGCGACTGCGCGCGAAAGCGCCGTCACGCTATGTTCGCTCACGCCAGGAGTGGATCCTGAGTCAGATGCGCGGACTGGGCGGCGCGAGCCTGCTCGATCAGATCGATCCCAGGCCCAAACAAAAGAAACAGCGCTGAAATCACCCAGCTCGAATAACTTTCTGGTCGATCGCGCCGAAGATACTTCGCCCCTGAGCATCGAACATTTCAATGCGCACGCGGTCGCCAAACTTCAGGAACGAAGTCGCCGGCTTGCCCTGCTCCAACTGTTCGAGCGTGCGACGTTCGGCGATACACGCCGATCCCAACGAGCGATCGTAGTTGGAAATGGTGCCCGAACCGAGCACGGTGCCGGCGCGAGCATTGCGCGTGAGCGTGACGTGCTCGAGCAAACGTGCGAAATCGAATGTCATGTCGACGCCGGCGTTGGGCTTGCCGAAAGACTGGCCATTCACATGCACGACCAGCGGCAAATGTATCTTCGCGTCGAGCCACGCGGAGCCCAGCTCATCCGGCGTCACAGCCACCGGTGAGAACGCCGTCGCGGGCTTGGATTGATAGAAGCCAAAACCTTTGGCGAGCTCGCCCGGAATCAAGTTACGCAGCGACCAGTCGTTCACCAGCGTCAGCAAACGAATGTGTCCGAGCGCTTGCTCGCGCTTCGAGCCCATCGGCACATCGTCGGTGATGACCGCGACCTCACCTTCCAGATCGATGCCGAACTCTTCGCTAGGCAATGGCACATCTTGCCGCGCGCCCAGGAAATCATCCGAGCCGCCCTGATACACGAGCGGATCGGTCCAGAAACTCTCCGGCATCTGCGCGCCACGCGCCTTACGCACCAACTCGACGTGATTGACGTATGCCGAGCCGTCGACCCAGTGATACGCACGCGGCAGCGGCGCCATCGCGCGTTCGGGATCGAACGAAAACGATCCTGACGCCGCGCCATTCTCCAACGCATCGGCAACTTCGAGCAGCTTGGGACTGGCCTGCGTCCAATCATCGAGCGCCGCCTGCAGCGTGGCTGCGATCTGCGGAACGGCGACGGCCCGACTCAACTCGCGACTGACGACGACCAGTTGACCATCGCGCGAACCATTGCGCAGCGTTGCGAGCTTCATTTGGTTTTCCAGCTATCGACGTAACCCGCCCACTCCACCGCCTTGGCCGCGCTGGTGATCTCCAGCGCATCGCGCGTGTCGATCATCACCGCGTACTCGTCGGTTGCGGGCTTCGATTGCACCAGCATGTTCTTCAGCGCCTTGGGGTGCGGACCATGCGTGAAGCCGCACGGATGCAACGTCATCATTCCCGGTTTGATGTTGTCGCGGGAGAAGAAGTCGCCGGCGTGATAGAACAACACTTCGTCGTAATCGTCGTTGTTGTGAAAGAACGGAACCTTGAGCGCGCCCGGATCGGTTTCGAACGGCCGCGGCACGAACGTGCAGACGACGAAGCGATTGCCGAGGAACGTCGTATGCGCCGACGGCGGCAAGTGGTAGCGATGACTGACGACGGGCCGGATGTCCTTCACATTGATCCGCACCACCGACAGGTCGCCATGCCAGCCGGTCGCATCCAGCGGATTGAACGGATAAGTCACGACCGAGATGGCATCGTTACGCTTGACGCGCACCTGCCAGCGCCGCTCGTCGCTTTGCTGAGCGACAAAGGCTGCATCCATGCGCGGCACATCCAGCATCGCCGGATCGAAAATCGCGTGCGCGCCGAGCAAACCTTTGTCCGGCAGCGAGTAGCTGGAATTGGTCGCCTCGATGAGCAGCGCGAACATCGGCTCCTGCATCTCGACGCGCCACATCGTGCCGCGAGGAATCATCACGTAGTCGCCAGCGGTGACGCTCAAGCGACCATAGTCACAATAGAACTCACCGCAGCCTCGGTGCACGAACAGGAGATCATCGCCGTCCGCGTTGCGCACCAGATGATCCATCGACGTACTCGCGCTCCACACGCGGACGCGAACGTGCACGTTACGCAGCACCTCGGCTGCCTGCCAAGGTGAGGACTGCTCTTTCGCGACCTCATTCAAATCGAATGCATGCGGCCGCAGCGGGCCTTCGAAATCCACCCAGGCGGTCGGCGGATGACGATGATGAAAAAACGCCGCCGGTCCGAAAAAACCTTCCTTGCTGATCTCGCGCTCGTACGTTCCCGGCGGCAGGTCCGCATGCGCTTGCCGCGAAGCCGTGCCTTCGACGCGTGATGGAACGATAGGCCGTTTCATAATCTGAACCTCCCTTGGGTCAGATTACGCCCCGGCGCATCTGGTCCAGCTCGATGGATTCGAACAGCGCCTTGAAGTTACCTTCGCCAAAGCCGTCGTTGCCCTTGCGCTGGATGATCTCGAAAAAGATCGGGCCGATCACGTTCTGGGTGAAGATCTGCAGCAGCAGGCCTTCGCCCTTGGCCGGATTGCCGTCGAGCAGGATGCGACGTTTGCTCTGCTCCGCGAGGGTCTCGCGATGGCCAGTGACGCGCGCGTACACGCCTTCGTAGTAAGTGTCCGGCGTGTCCTGGAACTTGATCCCGCGTTCGCGAAGCGCGTCGACGGTCGCATAAATGTCGTCGCTGCCCAGCGCGATATGCTGGATGCCCTCGCCCTTATAGTCGCGCAGGAATTCCTCGATCTGGCTCTTGTCGTC
>JBEVKA010000592.1:0-9103 GCA_040509855.1 Steroidobacter sp. | reverse complement strand
CTGCTTTTATATCGCTATCACTTATGCGGTGGCTTACGGCACGGCCACGATCGGGATCCCGCGTGAGGTGATGCTCTTCGCCGTCATGGCCGGAAGCGTGGCGATGATTCCCGCGCTCATCCTGTGTGGCGCCTTGTCGGATCGTTTCGGCCGACGCGGTATCTTCCTGCTCGGCGCGGTCCTCTCGGGGATGTGGGCCTTCGCCGTCTTCCCGCTCATCGATTCCGGGTCGACGCTTGCGGTTACTGTGGCGATCACGGTCGCGCTCATTTTCGTCAGCATGATGTACGGCCCGCAGGCGGCGCTGTTCGCCGAGCTCTTTCCCAAGGACGTGCGCTATTCGGGCGCGTCGCTGGGATATCAGATCGGATCGGTGTTCGGCGGCGGCTTTGCCCCGATCATCGCGACGGCGCTGGTGGCGCGCTATCAGTCGAGTTGGCCAATCGCTATCTATCTCTGCGCGATGTGTGCGGTATCGTTCGTCAGCATCCTGTTGCTGGGACGGAGACACGTGAGTGCGCACTAGCAGACGAACCTTTCTCGCGGGCAGCGCCGCTCTGCCGATAACCGCCGCCGCGATAGCCAAGGCTCCAGTCGATCTGCCGGCCAAGGTCGCCGCCGATCTCGATAAATACATCGGCTTCGGTAGCAAACAGGCGGGCGGTACAGGGGACAATGCCTGCGGCGATTGGCTCGCCGCGGATATCGAGAGTTTGGGTTTCAAAATCCAGCGGCAGGAATTCTCGACGCCTTTCTTCGAACCCACACGCAGCGAACTGCTGTGCGGTGACACCAAAGCATCGCTGTGGCCGCAGCCGATCGTCATTCCGACTGGATCTGAAGGAATCACCGGTCCACTGGTGCGTATCGATTCGACTGGTCGCGCCGAGGCGCCGCTCGAAGGCGCGATCGCGTTAGTCGACCTGCCGTTCGGTCGCTGGTCTTCGGCGCTCGCAAAACCGATTCGAGAGCCGATCACCGCCGCGTTCACCGCGGGCGCCAAGGCCGTGGTCGTCATCACCAACGGTCCCACCGGCAAGATCATCGCGTTGAACGCCGATGGCCGCGCTCCGATGTTCGGCGGGCCGGTCGCTCTGCTCGCGCCAGAGAATGCCAAGCCTTTCCTCGCTGCGGCGATGAGCAGGGCGCAAGCGACGCTGACGATTCAGGGCAACGGCGGGCGGCGTCCCGCGTTCAACTTTGTCGGTCGCATCGATCGAGGCAAGCCGAAATGGTTGGTGGTCTCGACGCCGCGATCGGGCTGGTTTGTCTGCGCCGGCGAGCGCGGGCCGGGAATCGCCGCATGGCTGTGGCTGGCGCGCTGGGCGAGTCAGGCGGTGCAAAGTCACAACCTGGCGTTTGTTTGTAACACCGGGCACGAGTACGAATATCTCGGCGCGGCCGAGGCGCTCGAGACGTTCACACCGAAACCCGCCGACACTCATTTCTGGCTGCATCTCGGCGCCAACGTCGCCGCACGCGACTGGCACGAAACCGTCGGCCAGTGGCGGCCGCTGCCCAGCGTGGACACGCAGCGATTTCTGTCGATCAGCCCATCGTTGCTGCCGGTCGCTCGCGAAGTGTTCGCCAATCATCCGGGCCTGGAGGCGCCTTATTCGAGCGATACGTTCTCGGCCGGCGAGCTCACCGAGATCATCGCCGCCGGTTATAAACCTGCCGCCGGCGTGTTCGGCATTCATCGCTATCATCATGTCGCCGAAGACGATGCACGATGTGTATCCGCAGCCAGCGTCGCCACCACCGCCGCGGCGTTTCAACGTTTGATCGAGAGGCTGATATAAGAGAGCGATGATCGAGCTCTATCACTGCGTCGATGCGCGCTCGTTTCGCGCGCTCTGGGCCCTGGAAGAAATGGGGCTCGACTATCGCTTGCACCTGCTGCCGTTCCCGCCTCGCATCCTGCAGCCCGACTATCTCGATAAAAATCCGCTCGGCACGATTCCGCTGCTGATCGACGGCGAGGTTCGAATGACCGAGTCGGCTGCGATCCCGCAGTATCTCGCGACTCGTTATGGGCCCACGCCGCTGGCCGTCGGCGTGGATGAGCCTGACTATGCACTGTGGCTCGACTGGCTCCATCGCAGCGAGGCGACGCTGACCTTCCCGCTGACCCTCGTGTTGAGATATTCCCAATTGGAGGCCGAGGAGCGGCGGCTTCCGCAGGCGGCGAACGACTACACGCAATGGTTTCTCTCCCGCCTCCGTCACCTCACCCGGGCGCTGGCGGATCGCGAATGGTTGTGCGCCGGACGCTTCACGATGGCCGACCTCTGCGTCGGTTACGCACTCCTGCTCGCGCGCAATCTGAACCTGGAACACAAATTCAGCGCGGAGATCTCCGCCTATTGGCAGCGCATTTCCGCGCGACCGGGTTTCGTCGCCGCCAAGGCGGCGCAGACAGCCGCCGAAAGCTGACCCGTCGACTTCCATACATCGACGTCACTCCATGACGGCACGGCCGAGACGTCACGCCATTGCGGTGCGATCTGGTGCTACCTGTTGTATACAAGTAACACAAGATGAACTGCCGATAATTCCTGAACGATCGCTTTCGTATACGTAATACCGCCCAAATTTGCAGCAGAATCACGGCTGATGCGCACCAATTCCGCGCTGCCGCAACAAAACGTTCACAAGCAACATTTGCAATTGTATTCTCCGGGCCACGCTCGAGTAGCAGATCCTGCTCGGGAAGGGAGTCCGGCGCCGGCCGCAGCGGGTTGGGGCGCCAACGATAAAACGGCAGACCTCTGGCAGTGAGGACAACACAATGATGACTGGTACTGGCGCCATCCGTGGCGCGGTGCGTTCGGCGTTGGGAAGAACCAGCGCCGCGGCACTCGTCCTTTTCACAGCTGCTCCTGTATGGGCACAGGGCGCTCCTTCGGAAACCTCCGCACAGCGTTCCGAGCCGGTGACCGAAGTGGTCGTCGTCGGCTCGCGCGTTCGTCGCGATACTTTCAATTCGCCGTCGCCGGTGCAGGTCGTCACTCGTGAAGAGGTGACGATGGCGGGTTTCAACTCGACGACGGATGCGCTGCAGGGGACCGCAGTGACGACGGGTGCCTCTCAGATCAACAACGCGTTCGGCGGCTTCGTTACTGACGGTGGCCCCGGTGCAAACACATTGTCGCTGCGTGGCTTGGGCGCGGGGCGAACATTGATATTGATTAACGGTCGACGCGTCGCTCCCTCGGGCACGCGCGGCGCGGTCGGCTCGGCCGACTTGAACGTGCTGCCGAGCGCGCTCGTCGATCGCATCGAAATTCTTCGCGACGGCGCTTCCTCGATCTACGGTTCGGACGCAGTCGCCGGCGTGGTGAACGTCGTGACGCTGCAGGATGTGGACCTGGCGTTCGAAGGCCACTACAACCAGCCGCTCGATGAAGGCGGCGAACAGCTGCGCTTCTCGGTGGTCGACGGCTGGTCCAGCGATCGTTTCAAAGTGGGCGGATCGCTGGAATATTACGAGCGCCAGGAGCTGAACCTCGGCGATCGCGACTGGACCAAGTGCAACACGGACAAACTGTTCGACCGTGCTACTGGCAGGTCGCTCGACTTCATCGATCCTGCGACCGGCAAGTCGAAGTGTTATCCGGTCACCGGCACCGGTTCGAACGGCGTGACGATCAACACCATCGGCACATCGACTGTCGCAGCGGTTCCCGCGCCGGGCGCGGTCACGACCACCTTCAATCGTCTGCGTCCGAATCCTGCGGTGACCACTGGAGTGGTGGGCTTCGAAGGCGTCGGCGGCGGCACCAACAATCTCAACGTCCGCGACACGTTCGATCCGGACACGCTCAATCGCAGCTTGATCTCGCCGGTGAAGGTCTACACGGCATTCGTGCAGGGCTCTTACGATCTGCAGGCGCTCGGCGATGCGCAGCTGTACTTCGAGTTTCTCGGCAACGAACGACGCTCCGAGCAGACCGGCTATCGACAGCTGTCGCTCGACTATCGCCGCGGCAGTCCGTTGATTCCGGCCAATCTCGCCTTCAGCAACTTCGGCCCGGATCAGGGCACCAGCGGCGGTCAGGCGGTCGGCGTGCGAGCTTTCATCGGCTTCGGCAACGACCACAGCGAACAGACCGTCGATTTCTACAAGCCGACGATCGGCTTGCGCGGCAACCTGCTGTTCGGCTCCGACTGGCGCTATGACTTCAACCTCAGCCACTCGAAGTCGGACGCCGAGTATCGTCAGCAATCGTTCCTCACCGACAAAGTCACATTCGCCAGCGACGTGGTCGCCGCGCCTGCCGGCACGGACTCCAGCCTGGTCGTCAACGGCCTGACTTGCCGCGTGAATCTCACCAATCCGGGTGAGCGTTGCATTCCGTATCCGGCACTCAACGCCGCGACCATCGCCGGCGACCTGCCGGGCAACTTCGTGAACTACATTTTCCGCGACGTCGAAGGCAACACCAAGTACGACGAAACCGTGGTCAGCGCCACCTTCGACGGTCCGGTGTACACGTTGCCGGCCGGCGATGTGGTATCGGTGCTCGGCTTCGAGTATCGGCGCGCCGAGATCGATGACACGCCGGATCCGAACAGCATCGCGGGCAATCTCTTCAACCTGACCAGCGCCACGCCCACGCGCGGCAAGGACAATGTGACTGAGGTTTACACCGAGCTCGAGGTTCCGCTGGCGAGAGACCAGCCACTGGTGGATGAGCTGACGTTCAACGGCTCGTTCCGTTTCACGGAGTACGATTCGTATGGCTCGGACACGACATACAAGCTCGGCTTGATGTACAGCCCGCTGAACTGGGTTTCGTTCCGTGTCACGGAAGGCACCTCGTTCCGCGCGCCGGCGTTGTTCGAGCAGTATCAGGGCGCGACCAGCGGCTTCCTCAGTCAGGCCCACGATCCCTGGAACAACTATGGCGCCGTGCAATTCACCAATCCGACGCGCTACGCGAACTGCGCGGCGGAGTTGCCTGGCCTGCCGACATTCCAGGCGACCAACAGCATTCGCGTATTGAGCGAAGGCGGCGCGTCTGCCGGCCTGGAAGCCGAGACGTCCAAGAACATCACCTTCGGTGTGATCCTGCAGCCTTCTCTGGGCGACAACGGTGGCTTGTCGGTGGCGGTCGATTACTTCGACATCAAGATCGACAATGGTGTGGATCAGCCGGGCGCGACCAACATCCTGCCACGGTGCTACGACGATCCGGACTTCCGCGCCGGTGGCGGTCTGTGCCGACTGGTCACGCGTAACACGACGACGAACGGACTCACCGTGTCCAATGCTCATACGAACATTGCGACTCAGGTGGTGCGCGGCATCGATTACACCGTGCGCTTCGATCGTGACCTGGGTCCAGGCACGTTCCGCATCAACACGCAGGTGACGCAGTACAAGTCTCAGCTGCAGCAGCTGTTTCCCGACGATGCGGCGGACCAGTTGAACGCCACCATCAACAATCCCAAGTTGAGCGGCAATCTCGAACTCACCTATACGCTGCAGAACTGGCGCTTCCGTTACGGCGTCGATTGGATCGGCAGCATGGACAGCTACTCGTATCTGGAAGAGGATCCGGCCGACACCATCTTCGACTTCGAAGTGGGCGACTACTTCGAGCACTACGCGTCGGTGCGCTACACGCTCAACGACTGGCAGTTCACCGGTGGCGTGCGCAATCTGACCGATGAGGAGCCGCCGACGATTTCGCAGGGCTTCTACAATCGCGTCGGCAATGCGCCGCTGTACAGCGGCTACGACTATGTCGGGCGCGAAGCCTTCCTGGTGATCCGCAAGGGATTCTGAAGTCGTCATCCTGCCGGGCCGCTGCAATGGCGGCCCGGCGTTCGCTCCCTGTCGCTGACGTAACAACAATTAACGCGCTTGGGTGCGCGCGTCCTGTAGATTCGCGCGCGCCCGAGGCTATTGTTGTCAATTCTTGGAAGATCAGGGAAACAAATGTTCAGCAGAGTCGTAACCATCGTCGCCTGCATGCTGTCGATCGCTGCGTGCGACAGGCCTCGGCAAACGGAGCAGGCCGCATCCACCGCCGCGTATTTCGATTCGACCGGTCGTGATGACCGACTCAGTGGCGGCGTCAGGATGATCGAGATCACCACGCCCAAGGGCCCGTTCAAGGTCTGGACCAAGCGCGTCGGCAACAATCCCAAGATCAAGGTGTTGCTGTTGCATGGTGGCCCGGGCATGACGCACGAATATCTGGAGGCGTTCGACAGTTATTTCCCCGGCGCGGGCATCGAGTACTACTACTACGATCAACTCGGCTCGGCCTATAGCGATCAGCCGGACGAGCCTGAGCTATGGGACATTCCGCGCTTCGTCGATGAAGTCGAACAGGTGCGTCAGGCGCTGAAGCTCGACAAGGACAATTTCTATTTGCTGGGTCAGTCGTGGGGCGGGATTCTCGCGCTCGAATATGCGCTCCAGCACCAGGAGCATCTGGCGGGTCTAATCATTTCCAACATGGTGTCCAGCATTCCGGTCTACAACGCCTATGCGCGCGACGTGCTGATGCCGGGAATGAATCAGCAGGCGCTCGAGGAAATCAAACGTCTGGAAGCGGCCGGCAAGCACGACGATCCGCGGTATATGGAATTACTGGTGCCCGAGTTCTACGTGAAGCACATCCTGCGCATGCCGCCGGAGCAGTGGCCCGAGCCGGTGGACCGCACGTTCAAGCATGCCAATATGAAAATCTACGTGCCGATGCAGGGGCCGAGCGAACTTGGCGCCTCCGGCAAGCTGGCGAACTGGGATCGCAGCGCCGATCTCGGCAAGATTACTGTGCCCACGCTCACCATCGGTGCGCGTTACGACACCATGGACCCGACTCACATGGAGTGGATGTCGAAACAGCTGAAGAACGGTCGCTACCTGTACTGCGCCAATGGCAGTCACCTGGCGATGTATGACGATCAGCAGACGTATTTCACGGGAGTGATCGATTTCATTCAAAGTGTGAGCGCAGGTACGCCGTAGTGTTGATTTGGGGTCCGCGGGTCAGCCGCGGACCCCCTGCTCATGCCGCGCTCAGTGAGCGCGCTCGCCGGGTTTCAAAACCACCTTGGTGACATCGCTCGGCTGCTCCTTGAAGAGCTTGTAGCCCTGTGCGGCTTGATCCAACGGCAATCGATGGCTGATGAGAAACGTAGTGTCGATCGAGCCGTCCAGGATCATTTTCAGCAGCTTGTCGGTGTAGCGCTGAACATGCGTCTGCCCGGTCTTGATGGTGAGACCTTTTTCCATCAAGGCGCCGAGAGGAAATTTGTCCGCCACGCCGCCGTACACGCCGGGTATCGAAACGCGACCGCCTTTGCGGCACGCGAGGATCACCTGGCGCAGCGCATGCGGACGATCGGTGCCGAGACCGATCGATACTTTGATCTGATCGACGACGTTGTCGATGGAGAAGCCGTGGCTCTCCATGCCCACCGCATCGATGCAGGCATCCGGCCCGATGCCGCCGGTCATTTCCACCAGCGCTTCTCGCACATTCACTTCTTCGTAGTCGATGATCTCGGCGCCCAGCGTCTTGGCCAGCTCCAGCCGACCCGAATAGTGATCGATCGCGATGACGCGCTCGGCGCCTTGCAGAAATGCGCTTTGAATGGCGAACAAACCGACCGGGCCGCAGCCCCACACCGCCACGGTGTCGCCGGGTTCGATCATGCAATTTTCCGCGGCCATCCAGCCCGTCGGCAGGATGTCGGAAAGAAACAGCACGCGATCGTCGTCAACGCCGTCGGGGATCACGATCGGGCCGATGTCGGAAAAGGGCACGCGCACATATTCGGCCTGACCGCCGGAATAGCCGCCGGTGAGATGCGAGTAGCCGAACGCACCCGTCATCGGATAACCGTAGGCGATCTCGGAAGCGTCAGCCGTCTCCGCAGGATTGGAATTGTCACAAGCGGCGAACTGCTGCTTCTGGCAGAAGAAACAACCGCCGCAGGCGATGACGAACGGCACCACTACGCGCTGTCCCACTTTGAGGCGCTTGTTGCCCGAGCCCACCTCGACGACTTCGCCCATGAACTCATGGCCGAGGACGTCGCCGGATTGCATGCCGGGAATGAAATGATCGTACAGATGCAGGTCGGAGCCGCAGATCGCGGTCGACGTGACGCGAATGATAGCGTCGCGCGGATTCACGAGCCCGGGATCGGGAACGTTCTCGACGCGCACGTCGTGCTTACCTTGCCAAGTCAATGCTCGCATGGGGTTGTTCTCAATGTGAGGTTTCGCTGGTGGGATTGACGTTCATGCGCGCGGTCGCGATTTCGCCGGTCTCCAGCAGTTGTTTGAAACGACGCAGGTCGCGTCGCGACTGAATCTTCGGCTCGCGCTGGAACACTTTCGCGACCAGCTTGCCGAGGGTGCCCGCGGGCGGGTCATAGACGATCGTCGCTGTCACCAGCGTGCCGCGATGGCCGGGCGCATCTCGAAACTGGACTTCGCCACTATTCGCGATATCGGCGCCGGGAGAGGATTGCCAGCGAATGCGTTCGTTGGGAATGTCCTCGACGATCTCCGAATCCCACTCGACGGTCTTGCCCGCGGGGGCTTTGACTACCCAGTGCGAACGACGCTCATCGAGCGGCGTCACGCTCTCGATATTTTCCATCACCATCGCGAGATTCTCGAACTTGCGCCAGAAGGCATAAACCTCGTCGCGTGGACGATTGATGGTCACGGTGCGGCCGATCAATTCATCGCCGGAGTCCGCGTCGCTGTCGACAGCGTGCGCGTCGGGATTGCGTGCGGCGGAGAGGGGCGCGTCGCCCGCAGTAGTACTCGAAATACGCTTGCTCATGTCTGATTCCTTCAATTGTTTCGAGCCGTGCCGGGCTGCGCCATCTTGCGATGCTGTTCGGCGAGCGCTTCCTTGGGCACCACGCCGGACATCGCCACCTGAACCTTGTTCTTGAAGCCCGCGACCACGTCGCTTTCGCCTTTCATCATGGCGTCGAAGCCGATCCGGGCGACCTTGGCGGGATCCGCGTTGTTCTCCTGCTGGCCGACCTTGGTGGCCATCAGGTCCGCGCGTTCGAAGAACTCCGGGTCGGTGACTCCAGGCATCAAGCACGTGACGGT
>JBEVKA010000591.1:0-19500 GCA_040509855.1 Steroidobacter sp. | reverse complement strand
GATCGGCCCCGAGGCGCAGCCGGTCAACAGCGCTGCCACGGCGAGCAGCGCTACGAGTCGAATCTTCATGAAGAATGCTCCCTGCGATTGTTTGAACTGTTATTTGAACGTGGGATCGGTCGACAAATCCTTGAGCGCGGCGGTGACGATCTGGCGGCTCATGGTGCGCACCGCTTCATCGATGTTCTTCGCCTTGGTTGCGTTGGGTGGCGCGCCCTTGGCGCCGACGGTCGTATAGATGGAGTGAGTCGCGGTCTTGGAGATCTTGCTGAGCTTCGAGCCGGACGCGACGGCCAGATAGTCCACGGTGCAGACGTAATTGTCGGCGACGACGTTGCCGGCCAGGCCCATCGTCAAGCCGGTGGCCACGCCCTTGCCGACCGCGCCTTCTTCCGGAACGTTGTTGATGATGATGCTGATGGTCGCGCCGCTCAGCGACGGATCGGAGCCGACCACGGCGAACAAACCTGATTCGGCGACCATGCGCGTCACATCTGCTTTCAAATATTCCGTCGCGCGGGCATTGGAGGTGCCTTTGCTCTGGAAGGTGAAGAGCAACTGCACGTCCTGCGGACGCTGCGGTTTCCTGATCTGCGAGGCGTCCACGCTCTGATGTTTGGTATCGACGTAGATCGTGGCGCAGCCGCTGAGCAGAGCTGCGGCGACCACGATGAGGCTGAGCAATAGCGGACGAAATGGCGAAGTGGACCTGGCGCTCATGAATGTTCCTTAGGCGTTATCACGCTTTGTTTGTTTGCTGCCGGCTCGAATCAGAGTGACAGATCCGAAATTTGCCGACAACTTTATGAGCGCGCGACGTTATGCTTTTTCGAAACAGGTCACATTGTGACGTGACGGCGGAATGTCACAAACTGGGCGGAGAGATTTGCTCCGCCGTGACGATGATGCCGATTTGTTTGCGTGGTGCGCGATCAGCCGCCACGCCCCACCACGCCGCCGCCGTCGATCACGATGGTCTGGCCGGTCATGAACGATCCGCTGGGGCCGGCGAGGAACACGGCGGCGCCGGCGATTTCGTCGGGCTCGCCAATGCGTCGCAGAGGATAGAGCTTGGTGGTTTGAGCGTAGATCTTCGGGTCTTCCCACAGCGCCTTGGCGAAATCGGTGCGGACCAGGCCTGGGGCGATGCAGTTGGCGCGAACGTTTTTTGGGCCCCATTCCGCGCACAAGTTGCGAGCGAGCGCCATGTCCGCCGCCTTGGACAGGCCGTAGACGCCGAGCGTCGTCGAGCCGAGCAGGCCGGCGATGGATGAAATGATGATGACGGAACCGCCGCCCCGCTGCGCCATCTGTGGCAGCACCATATTGCACAACCAGAAGTTGCTGCGCACGTTGCTGTTCATGACTTTGTCGTACGCGTCGTCCGGCATGTCGATGGACGGGCCGTAGTAAGGATTGACGGCGGCGTTGCAGACCAGGACGTCGATGCCGCCCCACTGTTTGATGGAGGTGTCGACCAGCGCCTGCAGATCTTCCTTGCGGCTGATGTTGCACGCGATGGCGACCGCTTCACCGCCCTTGGACTTGATGGCGTTCACCACTTCTTCGCAAGCATCGAGCTTGCGGCTGGTGACTACGACTTTCGCACCGTGCTCCGCCATTCGTTCAGCGATCGCGCGGCCGATGCCGCGACTGGAGCCGGTGACGACGGCGACTTTGCCGGTGAGATCGAACAAGGATGAAGTCATGAGCGGTTCCCCAGTACCAACGGCCGATGTGTTTGTTGTCGCCAGATCCGGATCATAACCAACGTGATCGCGCGGCTAACACCGCAAATTCAAATGGACCCGGTCACATCGCGCCCTGCGGAACCGCCTGAGTGAAGATTCGTCGAGCGTCGCCGGAGGGATAGGGGGATGACAGTGGATGGAAAGCTCCGTCGGAAAACTTCGCAGCGATGTGTGCGAACTGTGCGCCACGTCGCTAAACGGCACCATCGCTGTGCCGATCTAACGGACTGAGCCGGAGGAACCGCCTACGCATATGAAACGTTCTTAGCTCGCAAGTGATGTTGAGGTCGTTATGAAATCTACGCAGCGATGGGGCAAGCATGTACGGGAGCTGGTGAGTGCCAGCCTGGATCCGATGGTCTATGCCCTGCAATGGGCACATGATCCGCGCGCGATCCAAAATGGTTGGAAACATCGGCGCGTCGGCGCGGCGATTGAACGTAATCGGGCGGTGTGCCGCTTGTGGCGCTCACAGCGCACCTGGGGCTGAAAATTCAAGCGGGCATTTCTGAACGAAGTGCCCCTTAACTGAACCGATTGTGTTGGGCGCGGCAAGTCCGCTGCGCTCATGATTACCAAAACGTTCAAGGATCGAAGCGCAGTCGCCTCTTCGCGCGACCGCGAACTCCCACCCTTCCTGCAGCCATTGGCCCCGCTCTGGCATTTAGTCCAGGATTGGAGTAATTTGACGCTTACTCCATTAGAGGACAGGTCCATGTTCCAGCCTCGCAGTGACGAGAGCCCTGGGTTCGACCCGGACGAGATAGGCGCCGCGGCCCTGACGGCCTTTTTCAACATCACCTCTGCCTGGCAGCTGGGAGCCGAGGAAGAGCGAGTGTTGCTCGGGGCGCCAGCGCGCTCCACGTTCTTCAAATGGAAGAGCGACCGCGCTGCCCGGCTGTCCTCCGATACGCTGGAACGCATCAGCTATGTGATGGGCATTTATAAAGCGCTGCATATCCTGCTGCCGACCAACGAAATGGCCGATGCCTGGGTGAAGAAGCCCAACAAGGCGCAGGGTTTCAGTGGCAAGTCGGCGTTGGAAAGGATGCTCGCCGGCCACGTGCTCGATCTGGCCGACGTCCGCCGATATCTGGACGCCCAACGAGGATGACGGCGCCGGAGACGCGCGCAGTCACACTCCGATGGCAAAAACTCTATCGCATCGTCGCCACCCGGCATCCGCCGGTGAACGTGTTCGAAGGGATTCTGCCTGCGCGCCAAATGGAGTTGGGATGGTTCATCGAGGGGCTCACCAACGATCGCCTGCGTGACGAGAACGGCGCGGCGCCGGTGATGCCGGATACGGATCGCGTGTATGGCCACGGCTCCAGCGTCGTGATGGCTCCGTTCACTCATCTTGGCCCCAGTCGCTTCAGCGATGGCAGTTATGGCGTCTACTACGCTGCGCATTCGCTCGAAACAGCGGTGCGCGAGACGGCCTATCATCGCGGCCGGTTCCTGGCCGCCACCAGTGAAAGCCCGTGCGAGATCGACATGCGCGCGTATGTCGGCCGCCCGTTGCAACCCTTCCTGGATATTCGCGGGCCACGCTTCAATCACCTGCACGGTCCGGACGACTACGTCACGCCGCAGGCGTTCGCCAAACCGCTGCGGGAGCAGGGCCACTGGGGTCTGGTCTATCGCAGCGTGCGTCACGAAGGTGGCGAATGCATCGCCGCGTTCAAGCCGCAAGCCGTGAGCATTCCGATGGCCGCGGCCGCACTCGCCTATGTCTGGGACGGCGAACGCATCGCCAAGGTGTACGAGAAGTCGGAGGTCCTGTTCGACCTCGCCGCCAGCGGCACTTGAAGCTCAACGATAGCGGGACAGGATTTTTTCCAGGCCCCGGCTGCCGGGCGTCAGCGCTTCGTAAGGCAGCTGATTCATGGGCGTCGGGCTGCTCGCATTCACTTCATGAAAGTCCGGGCTGCGCTCGTCGATGTGGATCAGCCCGGTCACGAATTCGTTCTGCGCCAGCTTCTCACGCAAATAGTTGAACGCTTGCCCGCGATGGGTCGGGTCGTAGGATGGATCCAGCTTGCGCAGGAGGATGCGGCTGCCGTCATGCAGAGTCACTGGCATCGCCTCGCCTTGCGCGTACTGCGCGGTGATCTCTTGCGCTGGTGGGACGAAATCGGCGTGCACCACTTCATCGTAGTGGTCGCGCACGAAGGCATAGCTCTTGGTCGAGCCGACGTGATCGTTGAATGTCACGCACGGTGACAGCACGTCGATGAGCGCGAAGCCACGATGTTTCATTCCCGCTTTGATTAGCGGCACCAGCTGCTCCTTGTCGCCGGAGAAGCTGCGAGCGATGAATGTGCAGCCGAGTGTCAGCGCGGTCATCACCGGGTCCACGGGTGGTTGCTGATTCTCCTCGCCCTTCTTTGCTTTCGAGCCGATATCGGCGGAGGCCGAGAACTGCCCCTTGGTCAGTCCGTACACACCGTTGTTCTCAATGACGTACAGCATGTTGAGATTGCGGCGAATGGCGTGCGCGAACTGACCGAAGCCGATGGACAGCGTGTCGCCATCGCCGGAAATGCCGACATAGTAAAGATCGCGATTGGCGGCGACCGCACCGGTTGCGATCGACGGCATGCGGCCATGGACCGAATTGAACCCGTGCGCACCGCTGACGAAGTAGGCGGTGGTCTTGGATGAGCAGCCGATGCCGGACAGCTTTACCAACTGCTCCGGACGCATCGACATCTCCCAGCAGGCCTCGGTCATCGCCGCGGTGATCGAATCGTGACCGCAGCCGGCGCACAGCGTTGACATCGCGCCTTCGTAGTCCCGACGCGTGAGCCCCAGCTCGTTCTTCGGCAGCCCGGGGTGAGCGATCTTGGGCTTGGTGATGAAGCTCATGTGAATGCTCCGTCAGCGACTCGCGCGAGCCGCTGTTCGCCGCCCGCGGCCAGCACGCCTTCGACGATGACGCCGGAAGACATGGGCAGACCGGCGTAGTAAAGAATGGAACGCAGCTTCGATTTTTCCACCGCGGTTTCGAGTGTCAGCAGGCTTCGCAGCTGTGCGTCCCGGTTTTGTTCGACGATGAAGATCTGCTGGTGCGAGGCGAGGAACTCCTCGACCTCAGCCCCGAACGGAAAGGCGCGCACTCGCATGTAATCGATGTGAAGGCCGCGACGGCGGAGTAAATCCAAAGCTTCGCGAACCGCGCCATCGCAGCTGCCCAGCGACACCAGGCCCAAACCGGTGGCGCCTTTGCTATCGAATACCGGCTTGGGGACCATCGGCTTCGCGGTATCGAACTTGCGCTTCAGGCGATCGAGAACGATCTGATATTCCGTCGCGTCTTCGGTGTAACCGCCGTACTGCGTGTGTCCCGAGCCACGCGTGAAGTACGCGCCTTTGGGATGCGTGCCGGGTAGAGTGCGATACGTAATCGCGTCGCCGTCCGTGTCGAAATATCGATAGAACTTGTCGATCTGTTCCAGCTGTTCACGGCTGAGTACCTTGCCGCGATCGGGCTGGTAGGCGTCGTCCCATTTCAGCGCCGGACACATCCAATCGTTCATGCCGATGTCCAGGTCGGACATGACGAACACCGGTGTCTGCAGTCGCTCGGCGAGATCGAACGCCTGCACGGCCATATAGAAACATTCTTCCGGACTGTTGGGAAACAGCAGCACATGGCGCGTGTCGCCGTGGGAAGCGTAGGCAGCCAGCATCAAATCACATTGCTGAGTGCGCGTCGGCATGCCGGTGGACGGGCCGACACGCTGGATGTCGAAAATCACCGCTGGCACTTCCGCGTAGTACGCGAGCCCGATGAATTCATTCATCAGCGAAATGCCGGGGCCGCTGGTGGGGGTAAACGATCGTGCTCCGTTCCACGCGGCGCCGATCACTGCGCCGATCGCGGCCAGCTCATCCTCGCATTGAACGATCACGAAATTGCGCTTGCCGGTCTGCGGATCGACACGCCACTTGCTACAGAAGCTCTTGAATGCATCCATCAGAGACGTGGAGGGCGTGATCGGATACCACGCGCCAACCGTCGCGCCCGCATACATGCAACCCAGCGCCGCCGCGGTGTTGCCATCGATCATGATGTGATTCGACGTCTTGTCCATGCGAGCCACGCGCAGCGGCAGCGGACAAGTGAGATGCTCCCTGGCGTAGTTGTAACCCAGTTCCAGCGCCTTGACGTTGGAGTCGAGCAGCGACTTCTTGTTGGCGTAGCTCTCGCCCAGCATCTTGCGCATCTCTTCGAGATCGATCTCGAGCAGCGCCGCGAGCACGCCCGCGTACATGATGTTCTTGAGCAGGATGCGGGAGCGCACGCCCTGGAACGTCTCGTTACAGATCCGGGCGAATGGCACGCCGAGAATAGTGATGTCGTCGCGCTTCAACAGTGCCGGGCGTGGCCAGGTCGAGTCGTAGATCAAATAACCGCCGGGACTGACTTCCTTCACGTCCTTGGCATAAGTCTCGGCATTCATCGCGACCATCAGATCGACGCGCCCCGAGCGGGCCACGTAGCCCTCGCGCGTGACGCGGATTTCATACCACGTCGGCAATCCCTGGATGTTGGAGGGAAAGTAATTCTTGCCCATGACCGGAATGCCCATCCGGAACATGGACTTCATCAACAGCGAGTTGGCGCTGGCCGACCCGGTGCCGTTGACGTTGGCAAGCTTGATGACGAAATCGTTCAGGCGCTCCGGCGTAGCGCTGCCGGTCGGAGTGCTGGTGGCGTGCATGGAGTGGTCTCATCGCTCGCATAAGGGATGCGGATTTTGGATTTCTGCATATCCCACGCCGCTGTCGGGCAGCGCTCGGCGCACAGTCCGCAATGTACGCAGACATCTTCGTCTTTGACCATCACGCGTGCCGTCTGTTGCAACGGTGCCGAGACAAACAGCGGCTGACTGGGCCGCAGTGACGGTGCTTTCAAGCGCGTGCGCAACTCTGCCTCGGCGCCGTTGGCCGTCATCGTCAGGCAATCCACTGGACAAATATCGATGCACGCATCGCATTCGATACACAGCTTGGCATCGAACACGGTCTGCACGTCGCAATTCAGGCAGCGCTGCACTTCGGCGGCGGCCTGTTCAGCGCTGAAGCCGAGCTCCACCTCGATGTCGACTTTCTTGAAACGTTCCTTCAGCGCCACGTGCGGCATCAGCCGCCGCTCGATCGGGCTGTAGTCGTTCTTGTCGGCCCATGCGGGCAGGCCCATTTTGCGGCTGGACAGATTCATCAAGGGTGGCAGGCGTTCGCGCACATCCTGTCCGTGACAGAACTTGTGCAGAGAGATCGCTGCTTGATGACCGTGCGCGACTGCCCAGATGATGTTCTTGGGACCGAACGCGGCGTCGCCGCCGAAAAAAACATCGGGCCGCGTGGATTGAAACGTCACCTTGTCGATCTTAGGCACGTGCCACTGATCGAACTCTAGCCCTAAGTCGTTCTCGATCCAGGGAAACGCATTCTCCTGGCCGATGGCGAGAATCACGTCGTCGCACTCGAAGAGTTTTTCGCCGGTCACGCGCTCGGCGGTGATGCGTCCACGCGCGTCGAGGTCGTACTCCATCACCTCGAACATCATGCCGGCGAGCTTGCCGTCGCGGATGACGAATGATTTGGGCGCGTGATTCACCACGATCTCGACGTTCTCGGCCTCGGCGTCTTCCAGCTCCCATTCGGATGCCTTGAAGAAGCCGCGCGGCTTACGCGCCATGACTTTCACATCGTTGGCACCGATGCGCAGCGAAGTGCGGCAGCAATCCATCGCAGTGTTGCCGACGCCGATGATGAGCACGCGGCGACCGATGGATTTCACATGATCGAACGCGACCGATTCGAGCCAGTCGATGCCGATGTGAATGTGCGCGGCCGCTGCCGATTCGTATCGGCCTGGCAGGTTCAGATCTTTGCCTTTCGGTGCGCCGCTGCCGATAAAGACGGCGTCGAACTCACCGGTGGCGAGCAATTGTTTCAAGCTCGACACCGGTGAGCCCAGACGCAGGTCCACCCCCAAATCGATGATGTAGCCGATCTCTTCGGCGAGCACGCGCTCCGGCAAGCGGAACGAAGGAATGTTGGTGCGCATGAGGCCGCCGGGCGTGCCCCACTTCTCGAACACGGTGATCTCGTAGCCTAGCGGCATGAGATCGGTGGCGACGGTCAATGAAGCCGGCCCCGCGCCGATGCACGCGATGCGCTTGCCATTCTTTTCTCGCGGCGCCTTGGGTAACAGCGGACGAACGTCGTCACGATGATCGGCGGCGACGCGTTTCAAACGGCAGATGGCGACTGGTTCAGCTTCGACGCGTCCGCGCCGGCACGCTGGTTCGCACGGCCGGTCGCAGACGCGACCGAGAATGCCGGGAAATACGTTTGATTCGCGATTGACCAGGTAGGCTTCGGTGAACAGCCCCTGGGCGATGAGCCGAATATATTCGGGCACGTCGGTGTGTGCCGGGCACGCCCACTGACAATCTACAACCCGATGGTAATAGTCAGGATTTGCAGTATCGGTCGGTTCCACCGTTACCTAGCCCCCTACTCATACCGCGTCGGGACGTTGCCGCCGCGGTTAATGTTCGATCCGCGGTTAGCCTATACCTAAAGCACCAGGCGCCGCCACCACCGCTGCGGCGATGAACTCCGGCGTCAGCACTGGATCGAGAATGCGCCGGCGGCTGTCGAGCGACAGGCTGTCCCATTGCACTTTATGAATGGCGGCGGCGCGCAGCTCGCGGTCCGTCACTTTGCGTACAACGCTGGTGACTGCTGCCGGCCGCGCTGTGGGCAATCGAGCAACGGGCGCATCCTTCAGGATGCTCGCCACCGCTGCGAGCACATCGTTGTTGTTGGTGAGCGCGCCGTGATTCTCATCGGCGAACCAAGTATCCGCTCCCTTCCACAGCGCGCGCGATAGCGGCACGGTGCCGTCGCCTTCACGACGGATCGTATATTCGAAGCCACCGTCACCGACCGTCACCGACGTAACGGTGTCCTGATTCGCGCCAACGATGACTGCGCAGCGCCCGTCCGCCGCCGGCATGCGGCTGCGAACTTTGTATGCACGCGCCAGCATTTTGGGATCGGGTGCGAGCCCATCGTCGGGCCATTGCCTGGCGTCGAATAGATTCGGCTCATCGGCTGAAAGCTGCGAGGGCAGCATCTGATACAGCCCGGGCAAGGTCAGGAACACCGTGCGCGCCAGCTCTTCAGCGGTGTTGCGAAGATCGAGCGACGCGATTTTGCGCACCGTCGGATAGGCCGCTCGCAGCGCTTGCACTGGAGCGAACGAGCCTTCATTCGGCGCGCCGAGTTGCACCAGCTTGCGGATACGCTTGTCACGATCCTGAGCCAACGCGATTCGCGCGACCAGTCCGCCCATGCTGTGCGCCACGATGGACACCGTGCGCGCGCCGGATTTCTCGATGGAGCGAAGCAAGCCTCGCGCCAATGTTTCCAAATCCGCGCGCCAGTCGAACGGATGAAACACGGGCCGGAAGCCTGCAATCTCCAGGCACAGTCGCATCTTCAGATAGCCGGGCAGCATCACGCCGAGCGCGCGCAGCGACTTGGATCCCGGCAACGCCAGCTGCGACAAGCCGCCTTGCGCGATCGCCACCGGATGCAGCCACAACAACGAAGACGATTGTTTGCTCAGCGAGCCGAGCCGCGATCCCATGATGCCGGGAAGCACGAACACGACTTTGCCGCGAGGGTTGTGTCGCGTCGCTGCGATCTTTGCCAGTTGCGCCAGCTCGCGATAGGCGACGTCACCAAAATACGCGCTCAGCAGCGCCGAATGCGCGCCCGTCCGCAGCAAGGCGACGATCTGGTCATCATGCAAGTCGCCGGGGCTGGGCAGGGTGGGAGCTTGAGGCATGCGAGGTAATGCAGTTAACGGCTGCCGAGTTCAACGATCTGCACCTGCACCGTGATGGCGCCGGCGCGTTGGAACTCCAACGTCATGGGAATGCGCATGCCCGCGACCAGCGGCTGACGCAATCCCATCAGCATGAAATGAGCGCCTCCGGGCGCGAAGCTGAATGGCTTGCGCGCTTCGAGATCGACCGTCGCCAGCGGGCGCATCGTCATCATGCCGTTTTCTTCGCGGCTGGCGTGCATCTCGATGTGATCGGCGACTGTGGTGCTCGCCGCCAGCAGTGTGTCCGGCTCGTCGGCAATCAATTGCAGATATACGGCGGCGACACTCGCGCCCACCGGAGTTGCATTGGCCCAGGGATCTTCAATGCTCACGGGCTCCTGCGCCGATGGGCCACACGCAGCCAGCATCGCGCAGGCGAGCATCGACACCGAGAGTTTGCGCAAGACGTGTGTCATTCTTTCATGGAGGTCTTGATGACATCGCACATCGCGTCGATGGCCTGACCGCGTGACGTGCTCTTGCGCCAGACAGCGCCGACGGTGCGCGTCGGCACCGGTTTCGCGAATGCCTTCACCGCCAGCCCCTGGCCCGATCCGAACGGGCCACGCGTCGCCAGGTCGGGCAGCAATGTGATGCCCAATCCCGCCGCGACCATTTGTCGCAATGTTTCCAGGCTGGTGGCGCGAGAGTCCTCATTCTCTTTCACGTCGATCCGGCTGCACACATCGAGCGCCTGGTCTCGCAGGCAGTGACCATCTTCGAGCCGCAGCAGTGTCTCGCCGGCGAGATCGTCGAGCTTGATGCTCGACTTCTTGGACAGCGGATGATTGTTGGGCACCGCCACGTTGAAATCCTCGTGATACAGCTCGCGCGACTCCAGTCCGTCCATCGGCACCGGCAGCGCCAGGATCGCCACTTCGATCTCGCCGTCGCGCAATTTTTCCAGCAGCTGCTGGGTTTGATACTCGTACAACATCACCTTCAACTGCGGCAGCTGCTTACGCAGCCGGCGCGCCACCAGCGGCAGCAGATAGGGGCCGATGGTCGGGATCAATCCGAGCTTGAGTTTTCCGGACAAGGGGTCATGTTCATTGCGCGCCAGTGAAATGATTTCGTCGCTTTCCTGCAGGATGCGGCGCGCCAACGGCAGGATCTTGGTGCCAGTCTCGGTGAGCGTTACACGACGCGGCTGTCGCTCGATCAATTGCACGCCGAGGTAGTTTTCCAGCTTTTTCAGCTGCGCCGACAGCGTCGGCTGACTGACGAAGGAGCGCTCGGCAGCCTTGCCGAAGTGGCGCGTATCCGCCAGCGCGACGAAGTAGCGCAGGTCACGCAGGTTCATTGTGACTGACCTGTGACAGGTATTCGTTTGGATTCGGAGGGCTCATAGGCATAGTCTATCAAAATTACCCAAACAATCGATTGGCAATTGCGGGCCATGCCCGCACAATTGCATCCGTCGCCCGAGGCGCCACTCAGCCGCCGCCTCGGCATGCTTTCAATAACGCGCCCAGCCATCGAGCCAGCGCTATCCCCTTGACGGAGGTTTTTTCATGTTAGGTATTGGTCAAAAGTTTCCGCAGTTCTCGTTGACCGGCGTGGTGTCGAACGATCTCAACAGCGCGTTCCAGCCGTTCGACTCGAACAGCAACGGCGGCAAGTGGAAGATCGTGTTCTTCTGGCCGAAGGATTTCACCTTCGTGTGCCCGACAGAGATCGCCGCGTTCGGCAAGCTCAACCGGGAATTCAAGGATCGTGACGCCGTGGTCTATGGCGTGAGCACCGATTCGGAGTTCGTGCACCTCGCCTGGCGCAGCCAGAAGGATGAGTTGAAGGATCTGCCGTTCCCGATGCTGTCGGACATCAAGCGCGAGCTCACCACCGCACTCGGCGTACTCGACGCCGAAGCCGGCGTGGCCCAGCGCGCGACGTTCGTCGTCGACCCGCAGGGTGTGATCCGCTTCGTCTACGTGACGGATCTGAACGTCGGCCGCAGCCCTGAAGAAGTGCTGCGCGTTCTCGACGCTCTGCAGAGCGACGAGCTGTGCCCCTGCAACTGGAAGAAGGGTGAAGACACCCTGAAGGCCGCGTAAGCGGTCGCTTCCTAAGTCTCATTGTCGATCGGCCAGCGCGGAGAAATGGTTTTCCGCGCTGGTCCACCCCGAATCCGAGGAGGTTCAAGTCATGTCTCTCGATACGATCCGCGATCAGCTGCCGGACTACGCGCGCGATCTGAAGCTCAATCTCGGCAGCGTGCTCACGACCCAGGGCGCTCCCGGGCTGAGCGAAAAGCAGATCGCCGCCGTCGCCTTGTCGACCGCGATCGCGTCTCGCAACCCGCAGCTGACTCGCGCCATCGAGGCTTGGGCAACGCCGCTGCTGGACGAGGCTTACGTCAATGGTGCCCGCGCCGCTGCGGCCATCATGGGCATGAACAACATTTACTACCGTTTCCTCCACTTGGTGGAAGACGGCGAATACGCGACCATGCCGGCGCGCCTGCGCATGAACATCATCGGCAACCCGGGCATCGACAAGCTCGACTTCGAGCTGCTGTCGCTCGCGGTGTCGGCGGTGAACGGCTGCGGCATGTGCATTACGTCGCATGAAAAGAAACTGCGCATCGGCGGCATCAGCCGCGAGCAGGTCCAGAGTGCGATCCGCATCGGATCCGTGATTCACGCAGTGGCTAGCGTGCTGGAGTATCAAGCCGCGGCTTGATTTGCCGCCTGAGTGGCTGAGCTGGGGTATGGCGACTTATACTGCGCGCCATGCCCCCTCGCCCCACGAGACTATCCGCCGGCGTGGTTGTGATTCGTGAGACTCACGAAGGCTGGCGGTATCTGTTACTGCGGGCATACACCCATTGGGATTTTCCCAAGGGCATGGTCGAGGCCGGCGAGGAGCCGCTCGCCGCGGCGATTCGCGAAGTGCGCGAAGAGACGCTGATAACCGAGCTGGAGTTCGCCTGGGGCGAGATATATACCCAGACCGGCCCGTACAGCCGCGGCAAGGTCGCTCGTTACTACCTTGCCAAGACGCCGACAATCGACGTCACGCTGCCCGTCATCGAAGCGCTTGGCCGCGCCGAGCACAACGAATATCGCTGGGTGGATCGCGCCACCGCGCTCAAGTTGGTTTCACCTCGCGTCGCCCCCATTGTCGATTGGGCCGCTGGCTACATCGAGCCGCGGCAACAGACGTTAGACGTGGGCGAGGCTTCCACTCGTGGCAGCTAAGAATGTCGTGATCGTAGGCGCCGGCTTTGCCGGCTTGAATGCAGCTAAACGGCTCGGCAATGTCGATGACGTGTCGGTCACCGTCGTCGATCGCGAAAATCATCATTTGTTTCAACCGCTGCTGTATCAAGTGGCGATGGCCGCGCTCAGCCCGGCCGACATCGCAGTACCGATCCGCAGCTTGCTCGCCGGTTGTCGCAACGTTCGCGTGCTGAAGGCTGCCGCCGAGCGCGTCGACGTCGCCAATCGCAAACTCATCACCGATAGCGGCGAGCTTCCGTATGACTATCTGTTGCTCGCGTGCGGCGCGCAGCACGCGTATTTCGGGCACGAAGAGTGGGAGCAGAGCGCACCTGGCCTGAAGAACCTGCCGCAAGCGACCGAGATTCGCCGTCGCGTGTTGGAAGCATTCGAGATTGCCGAGCGTGAAACCAATTCGGAGGAACGCCGCCGGCAGCTCACATTCATCGTCATCGGCGGCGGCCCCACGGGCGTGGAGCTTGCTGGCGCGATCGGCGAAATGAGTCGCTACACATTGGCGCGCGATTTTCGCAGCATCGATCCGCGTCAGACACGCGTGATTCTGGTCGAAGCCGGGCAACGCATTCTCGCCAGCTTCGATGACAAACTCGCCGCACGCGCCATGCGCGATCTCGAATCGCTCGGCGTGCAAGTCTGGACCGGTGCGCGCGTCACCGATGTCACACGTGATGGAGTGACCGTCGGCAACGAGAAAATTGCGGCGGCTACCGTACTCTGGGCCGCTGGTGTGCGCGCCGCCGATATCGGCCGGACGCTTGGAGTGCCGGTCGATCCAGCCGGTCGCGTCATCACCTCGCCGGATCTCACCATCGAAGGCCATCCCGAAGTGTTTGTGCTCGGTGACATGTCCAATCGCGCCGGTTCCAATGGCCGGCCGCTGCCGGGCGTGGCGCTGGTGGCGATGCAGGAAGGAATATACGCAGCGGACATCATCAAGAAAGAAGCGAAGGGCCGCGTCGAAGCGCGAGCGCCGTTCGAATATTTCGATCTAGGTCAGATGGCGACCATCGGCCGCAGCCGCGCCATCGCCGAATTCCGTGGCCTGAAGATGAGCGGCGTGTTCGCGTGGTGGTTCTGGCTGTTGGTGCACATCTATCGATTGAGCGGCTTTCGCAATCGATTGTCGGTGCTCGTGCACTGGGCGTGGTCTTATATGACCTTCGGCCGCGGCGCGCGTTTGATCGTCGGCAAGGACTGGCAGTCCTACGAGCACAAGCCGACGATCAGCTAACGCTGATCGCACGAGGGTCGTGGCAGGATGCCCGATCCCGAGTATTAACAAGTCTAGTCCCTGAAGTTCGTGAACTGCAGCGGCATGTCGAGCTTCGCGCCGCGCGCGAGGCGAATCACTTCCTGCAAATCGTCCCGGCTCTTGCCGGTGACGCGCACTTGTTTGTCCTGAATCGCGGCCTGTACCTTCAGCTTCGAATCCTTAATCAGCCGCTGCAGTTTCTTGCCGAGCTCGGAGTCGATGCCCTCTCGTAGGGTCACTATTTGTTTTGCCGTCTGACCGAGCAGCACCGGATCCTCGACCTTGGTGCAGGAAACATCGACGCCGCGCTTGGACAGCTTGAGCAGCAGGATGTCCAGCATCTGTTTGAGCTGAAATTCCGCCTGTGCGTTCAGCGTTATCACCAGGTCCTTCAGTTCGTACCTGGCGTTGGTGCCCTTGAAGTCGAAGCGCGTGCCCACTTCACGATTGGCCTGGTCGACGGCATTGCTGACTTCGTGGGCGTTGAGCTCGGAAACGATGTCGAATGACGGCATGGCGATGACTCGAAAATTCAACGACTGACGGGAGGCGGCGCGGGCTGCAGGTCGATGCGGCAGCCCATGGAGCTGCTGGTGAGCGCGGCCTCGATGATGCGAATTGTGGCACAGGCCTCCTCGGCCGGCACTGGCACCGGCTCGTCGTGCTCGATCGCGCGACGCATGCGCTCGTAGAACGTGAGCCAGCGGCCTCGTTCGGATGAAATGACCTGGCGCGAACCGTTCTCGCCTTCGACCAGAAATCCCCATTGCTCTCGTGGCTCGACGCCGTACGAAGCATCGTTAGGCTCCATGCCGGCGCGCGATTGCGCTTCCTGCGGGTCGAGGCCGGGTTTTAGAAACGACGCGCGCGTGCCGTTGACGCGATAGCGAAAGCCGCCGTCGCAAGTCATCAAGCTCACGCCGACGGAAATGCGCAACTTGCCTTTGCCCATGAGAATCTCGAAACCATCGACGATCTTGCTGTTCTCACGTTGCGTGAACGTGTTGGCATACAACCATTCCGGCTCGCCGAACAGCACCAGCACCTGGTCGATCAGGTGCGTGCCGAGGTCATAGACCAAGCCTTGCCCGGGAACGTCGTTTTCCTGCCAGCGCTCGACGACCTGCGGGCGGAAACGATCCCAGCGTGAGTAATAGGAAGTGATCTCACCGAGCTTGCCCGCATCGATCAGCTTCTTGATGGTGAGGAAGTCGGCGTCCCAGCGCCGGTTCTGGAATACCGAGAGCTTGCGGCCGTGCTGCTTGGCGAGTTGCGCCAGATCGCTGCACTCCGCCGCTGTCGCGCTGACCGGCTTGTCGACGACCACATGTTTGCCCGCACGAAGCGCCGCCGCCGCATGCGGCGCGTGCAGTGGACTGGGCGAGGCGATGGCGATCAGATCGATGTCATCGCGTGCGAATAATTCCTCGACCGAGTTCAGCACCGCGACATCGTTGCCCAGATACTCGTGTACCGCTTCTTTGCGACGAGTGACGACTGCCGCCACTTGCATGCCGGCAGCGCGTATCAGCGATGCATGGAAGTAACGGCCCGCGAGGCCGAACCCGATCAAACCTGCTCGTATGGTCATGCCGCTGATTATGCACACCCGGCGCGGAAGCGCACGTCGGGCGGCTCGGAAGAAGCGTCGTTAGCCGAGCAGTCCCATCGTCACCAGCAGCATCGAGAACAACGTCAGGATGACGATGATGAGAATGTTCAGCAGGAACAGTCGCACGAACGCGCCAAACCGAGACAGTCCATAGGCGCCGCGCAGTTGTTTGTATAGATGCAGCGGCGGAACGATCGCGATCGACGTTCCCCAGATCGCGCCGCTCACCCCGACGGTCGCGAGGATCGACAGGGTCATGACGTACAGCATCATGAAGCTGATGGAGTAGGTGACGAAAATGGCGTGGTCGTACAGGTGCACGTCCCGCCGCCAGAAAAACAGCAGCCACATGAAGGGCACGCTGAGCGGAATCAGCGCCCAGGAATATTTGTAGCTGGCGCTCTTGAGTTTGTAGAGCATCAGCTTGGGATTGTCGTTCGCGTCCTGGATGACGTTCCACAGTCGCGAGTTGGGCGGCGGCCAGGTCGTCGACTTCTTCACGTCCTTGATCGCATCGGCGGTCTCGCTCGAATTCTCCTGGCGTTCGAGCTCCGCCATCTTGCGCCAGTCGCCACTGACCATGGCGGCCATCGCCTCGCGCGTTGCCTGCTGATCCTTGATCTCATTCTCGATGCCTGCACGCTCGGCTTCCGACAGGCCGTCGGCCTGAAGCTTTGCCTGCAGCTCCGGCACCTCTTTGTCGATGCGCGCCATCTGTTCTTCGATGTTGGACTTCCATTTGCTCATCGCGCCCATGTCGACGCCCTCGGGCAGCGACGTCGTCGTGCCACTGGTGAACGAGAACACCGCGAACATCAGGAACACAGTGAACAGGTACAGGGCCATCGGCGAGACGAACTTGGCGCGCTCGCCGGCGATGTAACGCTTGGTCAGGCGGCCGGGGTGGAAGATCAGCTCGGGAATGGTGCGCCAGATCTTGCCTTCGAAATGAAACACGCCATGCAGGATGTCGTGGCCCAGCGAGGCGAGGCTGCGATGAAGGTGCGCCGGCTGGCCGCAAGCAGAGCAATACGGCCCGCTCAGCGCCGTGCCGCAGTTCCGGCATTTGCCATGCTCGCCTTCGGCATGCGCGCCGCCGGCGTTAGGTTCAATGGCGCGAGCGATCACACCGCCGGTGATGACGTCCGCCGCTGCTTCCCCATGTCCTTCCATGGGGTAAAAATAACATTTCGCTGGCGACGCTACACGCGCTACGACTCGAATCGGGCCTGGCCGTCGACGAGCGTGGTCAAAACCTTGGCGCGGCTGATCTGTTCCGGGGCACAGGCGGTGAGGTCGGTGTCCAGAATGGTGAGATCCGCCAGGTATCCGGACTGGATCAGCCCCAGCCGATCCTCCTGAAAGCCCGCATGCGCGTTCGCTGTCGTATAGGCGGTCAACGCTTCCTGGACCGAAATTCGCTGCTCCGGCACCCAGCCGTTCGGGTTTGCGCCGTCGGTGGTCTGGCGGAGCACGGCCGCCGCGATGCCTAGCAACGGATCGATGGGCGCGACCGGCCAGTCCGAGCCGAAGGTCACTCGCGCCTTGGCGTCCAGCAGCGAGCGAATCGCCCACGCGCCGTGCAAACGTTCCGGGCCTAGCGGCTTCATCGCCCAGCGACCATCATCAATCGCGTGGTACGGCTGCATCGATGCGATGACGTTTTGTTTCGCAAATCGTGGGATGTCGGTCGCGAGCAAGTGCTGGGCGTGCTCGATGCGGAAGCGGCGATCGCGTGGACCATTGCCGGTCGCCACGGCTTCGAACATATCGAGCAGCTTGTCGTTGCCTTCGTCACCGATGGCATGCACGGTGATGTGCAGACCCGCGGCGTCCGCACTCTTGATGTATTCAAAGAGCCGGTCGGGCGGCGTGCGATAGATGCCGCGATTGGCCGGGTTGTCCGCATACGGTTCGCGAAACACGGCCGTGCGCGAGCCAAGAGAGCCATCGACCAATCCTTTGAGCGCGCCCCAGCGCACCCAGTCGTCGCCGCGGCCCTCGGCTTTCACTAACGCGTCCATTCGCTGCCAGTCTTCCAGAGGCACGAACGAATAGAAGCGCATGCTGGTTTTGTTCTGCTTGCGCAGGCGACGCAGCGAGTCGTGCGTCACCCAGTCCAATTCAGTGACATGCACCTGGGTGACGCCTTTCGACAGTGCGTGCTTGGATCCAACTCCGATCGCCGCATCGACGTCCGCATCGCTGGGTGCGGGAATGACGTTATCCAGCAGGTTCGTCGCCTTGTCCTTGAGCAACCCGGTGGGCTCGCCTTTGGAATCACGAATAATCAAGCCGCCTTCGGGATCGGGCGTGTTGCGATCGATGCGTGCGAGCCGCAGCGCCAGCGAATTCAACAATGCGAGGTGCTGATCCGAACGCACGACCGCCACCGGTGTATTCGGCGTGACCGGATCGATCCATTCGCGCGACGGCAACTCGCCGCCCCACATTTGTTCATCCCAATTCCCGCCCTGCAGCCACTGGCCCGGGCGCAGCGCTCGTGCCGATTTCCCGATGCGCTCGATGAGCTCTTCGCGAGTCTTCGCTGTACGCAGCTCCGGCGCGCTGAGCATGAACGACGCGCGCAGAAAGTGCGTGTGATTGTCGATGAAGCCAGGCATCACGAATGCGCCTCGCAAATCGACGATGCGAGTCTTTTTGCTCGCGAGCTTACGAATGCGATCGTTCGTGCCTACGGTGGCGATGCGATTGCCCGCGATACCCACCGCGCTCGCTAACGGCACATCACGCTGGCCAGTCCAAACTCGTGCATTGACGTACGCGATGTCGAGCGGGCTTTCCGCCGCCGTCAGATGACGAGCCGCGAGCAGCGCGCCCATGCCCATCAACACATCGCGTCTTGTGGTCAAGACGAATCTCCCGGCGCCTCTCATCCGGTGGATTCCGCCAGCAGCTGATCGACCAGCGAGCGAAACTCCGCCACGTACTCATCATAGTGACGCCCAGTCGCCGGCCCGGAAAATCCAACGTGCGTATTCCGAATCACGCCGCTGCGATCGATCGTAAGCGTGGTCGGAAATCCATAAACGCCAGTGAGTGTCGGCAGCGCCTTGCTGGCGTCTTCCGTCTCCGACAACCCGGCAATCAACGTAGTGAACTCAATCCCGAGATCCTTGCGGTAGGCGCGCACAGCCTGAGCGGCGCGCTCGAACTCGCCGTGGCGTTCGAACATCAGCGCGATGATCTCCACGCCCTTCGCTTGATATTCCTTATAGAAGGGCACGAGGAACACCGCTTCGTCGTGGCAGTTCGGACACCAGCTGCCGCCGAGAGTGACGACGACGACCTTGCCTTTGAAACGCTCGTCGCGCAGTGACACTTCCTTGCCGTCGACATCCCGGAAAGTGAAATCGAACTTCTGCACGTCCGCTTTGAGCTGCGTGTTGAACTCCGCGCCCTCAAGTGATGCGCTGGCGTTGCGTTTGGCGCGCGCCTTGGAGTGCGAAGCCAGGCCCTGCCACATGTCACCTTCCAGCTCGCCGGAAGAATTGACCTTGAGCTTGTAGAGATAAGCGAGGCCGCCGGCGAACGTCGACAGCTGCGCCTCATCGCCGTGCACCTGACCTTGCAGGAAGCGATGATCGCCGGTCGGCGTCATCACCGTGCCGGTGATGCGGTCGTGCTCCTGTTGAAAGACGGCGACCGCGGGTGTTTCCTTGCCTTCGGAATTGGTCAATGTCACTTCCCACTGACCTGCCAGG
>JBEVKA010000590.1:0-8387 GCA_040509855.1 Steroidobacter sp. | reverse complement strand
ATGCGCGCGCCGAAGTACGAGCGTTTTGTGGCGAACCGGCGGACGTTCAGACGCGGAGCATCCTGCGTCGACCGGTCTATAACTTTCAGGGCCGGCTGGTGTATTCCGGCGACGGCCTGATCGAGATCCCGGTGGAAACCTGGACCTACAACTTCGGCCCCAACAAGCTGATGCGTCGGGTGCGCTTCATCGACGGCCTGGTCGAGGAAGTCGAAACGCTAGGCTATGGCTATAACGATCCGCAGCGTGGCACTTACAACCGCGGTGGCTGAAGCTCCGCACTGATCCGTCGGCGCGTTGTGAGCACATAGCGCGCCACCAATGCGACCGCGCTGATGGTGAGCCCCACGTTCAGCCCGATCCAGACCCACACCGGCCCTTCACCGCGATACACGCCGAAGTAGTAGGCGAAGGTGAACCCGACCACCCAGTACGCGAAGACACACAGGGCCATCGGCACCGTCGTGTCCTTGAAGCCGCGTAACGCGCCCGCCGCGCCGACCTGAACTCCATCGGAGAATTGAAACAACGCCGCCATGAGCAGCAGGCTCGCGGCAAGCTCACGCACCGGCATATCGCGCGTGTACAGCGCCGCGATCTGATCGTTCAACAGCAAGATCACGATGGCGGAGATCGTCATCACGATCGCACACATCGCGACGCCGAGCAGACCCGCCGCGCGCGCTCCACGAACATCACCTCTGCCGAGCGTGTGACCGACGTGAATCGTCGTCGCGGAACTGATCGCGAGCGGCACCATGAACATGAAGGCCGCGTAGTTGAGTGCGATCTGATGACCGGCCGCGATGGTCGCGCCCATGCCTCCCATCATCAATGCCGCCGAAACAAACAATCCACCCTCGGCCAGAATGCTGCCGGAGATCGGCGCGCCGACCCGCATCAATTCCCCGAGCACCGCTGGGTTCGGCCGATCGATGCGCGAGAACAGCGCGAACGGCTTGTACGCGCGATGCATCTTCATGTGCAGGAACATGGCGATGAACATCACCCATTCGGCAATCGCGGTCGCCACGCCGCAGCCGACTGCTCCGAGCGCCGGCGCACCGAACTTGCCGTACATGAAAATCCAATTGCCGATCACGTTCACGATCAAGGCGGTGAAGCCGATGAACATGATGGGCTTGGTGCGCCCGAGTCCTTCGCTCGTGTAACGCAGTGAGAAAAACGCCAGCAATCCCGGCATGCCCCAGCTGATCGCTTTCACGTAGCCGATCGCGACTGGGAGCACCTCCGGCGCGATACCGATCGCGGGCAGAAACGTTCGCGCCTGCTGCATGCAAGTCACGAGCACGATGGAGAGCGCGAGCACCAGCCACCACGATTGGCGCGCGTAGGTTGCGACTTTCTTGGTGTCACCAGCGCCATATGCGTGCGCGACGCACGGCGAGGTCGCCATCAACAATCCGAATCCGATGTACATGAAAAGGTTGTAGGTCGCCGCACCGACCGCGAGACCGGCCAGGTCCACGGCGCCCAGCTGTCCGGCCATCACGGTGTCGGCGAACACCATGCCGGTGAGCGATAGATTGTTGCCCAGGAGCGGCCCACCCAGGGCAGCAATGGTCCGGGCGTCCGCCGCCAGGCGGGCGCGAGTGATGGTCATGATGAAATATTGTCCGTCAGTTCGACCGAAAGTAACTCATTCGCCCGGAAATTTGTGATGCGGCGGCGACGGCTGGCATGCTTGCAATCCCCGGATCGGCCGCAATGGAGCCTTGCATGCTCGTGGGATCATCAATTCGTCGCGTCGCCATCATAGGCGGTACGCGCATTCCTTTCGCACGCTCGATGGGTATTTACGCCGAAGCGAGCAATCAGGAAATGCTGAGCGCGTCGCTCAAGGGGCTGGTGGAGCGTTTCAACCTGCGCGGCGAGGTGCTCGGCGATGTCGGCGCCGGCGCGGTGCTCAAACATTCGCGCGACTTCAATCTCACTCGCGAGAGCGTGCTGGACAGCGGCCTCGCGCCTGAAACACCCGCGTTCGATTTGCAGCGAGCCTGCGGCACCAGTCTCGACACGGCCATCGTGCTGGGACTGAAGATTGCCACGGGTCAGATCGATTCCGCGATCGCCGCCGGTGTGGACACGGCGAGCGATGTGCCGATCGTGTTTCCGACCGCGTATCGCAAGCTGCTCCTGCGCAGCGCGCGTGGCCGCTCGCTTGGCGAGCGAGTCGCGCCTTGGTTCGGCTTCCGACCTGGGTTCTTGAAGCCGCAGTTGCCCGGCGTGAGCGAGCCGCGCACCGGCATGTCGATGGGTCAGCACTGCGAGAAGATGGCACAGACGTGGCAGATCGCACGCGCCGATCAGGATCAACTCGCGTACGAGAGCCATCGCAAGGCCGCCGCCGCGTGGGAGGAAGGTTTTTTTAACGACTTGGTGGTGGAGTTCCGCGGCCTGAAACAGGACAACAACGTTCGCCGCGACACATCGCTGGAAAAGCTCGCCAAGCTCAAGCCGTCATTCGCTGCGAACGGCACGCTCACCGCCGGCAACTCGACGCCCATGACCGATGGTTCCGCGGCGGTGTTGCTCGCGAGCGAGGAATGGGCGAAGGCTCGCGGCCTGCCCGTGCTCGCATATCTCACCTATGGCAAATACGCGGCGGTCGATTTCGTGAACAAGGAAGGTTTGCTGATGGCGCCGGCATACGCCGTCCCGCGCATGCTCGCGGACGCGAAGTTGAAGCTGCAGGATTTCGATATCTACGAAATTCACGAAGCGTTCGAGGCGCAAGTGCTTTGCACGCTCAAAGCTTGGGAGTCGCCGGAGTTCTGCCGCGACCGACTCGGACTGAGTGAGCCGCTCGGCTCGATCGATCGAAGCAAAATGAATTTGAAAGGCGGCAGCGTCGCCATCGGCCACCCCTTCGCCGCTACCGGCGCCCGCATCATCGCAACCCTCGCCAAACAACTCGCGCAACGAGGCGGCGGCCGCGGCCTGATCTCGATCTGCACCGCCGGCGGCATGGGCGTGACGGCGATCATCGAGCGCTGAATAAAGAAGGCGGTCGGCAGGGGTGAGACACCTACCGACCGCCATCCGGACCACTTCGAGAAAAGTTAACCCGATAGTCGGTCCACTGCACGAAGTGTCGCGGTCCCGGGGAGGGGGCAGTAACGAACCGCGACAACTTCGAACAATCGGCGGTCAGGATGCCGGCCGTGGCCGACCTGAATGAGGGTGAATAAATAGAGAGAGAAGGGCGTCCTTGCCCGGTTGCATGCCCCGACCTTGCGGGTCCCTGTGAAGACGTCCCTAATCACACGCACGCAGATCCTATGAGGTATAGCGACAAACCGAGGGAAATACCCTCACAGACGCAACAGCCAGACCCCTAAAAATTATTTTGGCGTACGTCGATTCGGATTACAGACTATCGGCAACTCACCTTCCATAACCTGCCCGAAGGTCCATAGAGTGCTGAGCAGCAAAGAAAATATGCCGCATGGCATACGGCGTGCTTCATTCGTCCCCGCGTGGCTAGAACACCAACCAGGACGACTCCAAATGTTTAATCGACTCTTTGCCTTTGTGCTGCTTGCGGTGGGCTTCGCGACCGCCGCTCGCGCTGACTACATTCCGGCCACATGGATCGACAACGCGAACGTCGGCAGCGGCGTCTACATCGGCGACTTCCAGTCCTACACCTACAACCACGACATCAGGGACAACGGCTTCCGTCCGCTGAATGACGTCATCAGCGGCTTCCACCTCTCGATCAACCTCGCGGACGATCGTCGTGGCCTGGAACTGCCGGAACTGGCGTTCATCGACCTGCCGGGCCTCGGCGGCGATGGCCTGGTCCACAACTTCGGCCTCGCCGGCGAAGAGTTCGGCGGCTGGTCCATCCTCGGCCTGTTGCAGCTCAATGTGCTGGGCACGCTGACGGTGACCATCAGCTCCATCATGGGTGACTTCAACCTGGTCGGCTCGACGCTCACGGCGCACGGCTACCAGAATGTGGCTTCGGTGCCGGAGCCGGGCGCGCTGGGCCTGCTGGGCATCGGCCTCATGGGCATGGCGTTGAGCATGCGTCGCCGGAAGCTTCGCGCGTAATCGATCCAATCGAGCCGTCTCGAAATCAAAGCCCCGCTTCGGCGGGGCTTTTTTTTGCCGTTAGATTTTTGCCGTTGGGCTTTGCCCACTAAACTGGGCGCCCCTGAACGCACCTTCGACCCCCGGCAAACGGCGCATGCCCGACTACCTCGGTGAATCTTCCTACCAACACGGCACGCCCGACCGGCTTGGCGTACTGCTGGTAAACCTCGGCACTCCCGACGGGCCCGATCCCGGATCGGTTCGCCGTTTCCTGGCGCAATTCCTCTGGGACCCGCGCGTGGTCGAGGCGCCGCGCTGGCTGTGGTGGCTCGCCCTGCACGGCGTGATCCTGCGAATCCGTCCGTCGAAAAGCGCTCACGCCTATCAGCAGATCTGGACACCGCAAGGATCGCCTCTGCTCATCTACAGCTCCGAGCTGACGAACCGCGTCGCCGATGTCCTGCAATCACGCTCGAATGCGGTAGTGACGCTCGGCATGAGCTATGGCTCGCCGTCTATTCCCAGCGCACTGGAGCGGCTGCGCGCTCATGGCGTCCGCCGGCTGATCGTGCTGCCGCTGTATCCGCAGTACTCGGGTTCGACCACAGCATCGGTGTTCGATCGAGTCACGAGCCAATTGCAACAATGGCGCTGGGTGCCGGAGCTGCGCTTCATCAACAGCTATCACGACGATGCCGGCTACATCGACGCCGTCGCCCACAGCCTCGAACGACACTGGCGCACGCATCAGAAGCAACATTTGCTGTTTTCGTTTCACGGCGTGCCGAAGCGTTACCTGCTCGCCGGCGATCCGTATCACTGCCAATGTTTGAAAACGGCGCGCCTGGTGGCGGAACGATTGTCGTTGGGCGAGAAGGAATGGAGCGTGAGCTTCCAATCGCAGGTCGGCCGCGAGGAGTGGCTGCGCCCGTACACGGATGAGCAGTTGCTCGCCTACGCCAAGAATGGACCGAAGCGCGTGACAGTGATCTGTCCCGGCTTCGCGACCGACTGCTTGGAAACATTGGAGGAAATCGCGCTTCGCAATCGCGAGGCGTTTCTCGCGGCTGGCGGTGAAGCGTATGACTACGTGCCGGCGCTCAACGCCGACGACGCGCATGTCGCAACGCTTGCGAATCTCATCGCTCGTCATGCGCAAGGCTGGCCGGAAATCCCCAGCGCCGGTCGCGACGACGCCCAAGCCACCAGGCAACGGGCTCTGCAAGCAGGCGCTGCACGTTGATGCTCGGCCGCTTCCTGGAAATCAGCCTGCACACGCCGGACATTCGCGAGTCGCTGGCGTTCTACGAATCGCTCGGCTTCGTGCAGGCGCCGGTCGGTGAAGCGATTCGTTATCCCTATGCGGTGGTGACGGACGGCCGATTGTTTCTCGGCTTGCATGGAGAAGCCCTGCCCTCGCCCGCGGTGACGTTCGTCATGCCCCGACTCATGCATGGCATCGATCAACTGGAGCAGCAACTCGGCATCGAATTCGAAGACCTGAAGCTGGGCAATGAAGTCTTCAATCGCGCCAGCTTTCGCGATCCTTCGGGACAATATGTGAACGTATTCGAAGCGCGCACGTTCTCGCCGCCGCCCTTCGAGACTCCACCCGCCACGACCTGCGGCTATTTCGCCGAGCTGGGTCTGCCGGCTCGCGAGCAGGGCCCGATGCGCGTGTTCTGGGAAGCGCTCGGCTTCGTTGCCTGGGAAGAAGAATCCGAGCCGTTCGCACGCACGGCCATTACCAGCGACCATCTCAACCTGTCGCTGTATCGTTCGCGAGCGTTCCGTCACCCGCTGCTGACGTTCGAAGATCGCGACATGCGCGAGCGATTGACGCGACTGAGGGAACGCGGCTTCCAGCTATCCGACGAAATGCCCGATAGTCTCGACGAGTCGTGCAACGCCATCCTGCTGGCGCCGGAAGGGACCCGCTTGTTGCTGCTACAGTCGGACAACTAAATGCATCAGCCCGGCTCGGGCCTGAGAGGAAAAGCAAAATGTTCCGAAACCTTGCCGCCGCCGCCGCGGCCGTGTGGGTCGTCGCCGGCGTTGCCGTAGCCGATGAGGGGATGTGGACGTTCGACAACGTGCCGCGAGCCGCGATTCAACAGAAGTACGGCGTCGCTCTCGAAAAGCCGTGGCTGGACAAATTGCAACGGGCGACCACGCGGCACGAGAACGGCTGCACCGGCTCGTTCGTATCGCCGGACGGCCTGGTGCTCACCAATCATCACTGCGCCATGCAGTGCCTGTCCCAACTCTCCAGCGCCAACGCCAACTACGTCGATGACGGCTTCAATGCCCTGACGCGCGACGCCGAGAAGAAATGTCCGACGCAGATCCTGTCGGTACTGGTGGAAACGGAAGAAGTCACCGCCAAGGTCAACGGCGCCACGGCGGGACTCACCGATGCGCAAGCCAACCAAGCGCGCAAACAGGAATTGAGCAAGCTCGAAGCCGCGTGCACTGACAGCGCCAAAAAAAATCGCGCCAACGGTCCGCTGGCGTGCGAGTCCGTCACGCTGTATCAGGGCGGCCAGTACTTTCTTTACAAATATCGTCGCTATGACGACGTACGCATGGTGTTCGCGCCTCATCACGGCATTGCCGGGTTCGGCGGCGATCCGGACAACTTCAACTTCCCGCGCTGGAGCCTGGACTTCAGCCTCATGCGCATCTACGACAAAGGCAAGCCGGTCCGCACGCCGAATCATTTGAAATGGCGAGTCGAAGGCCCGCAGCCGGGCGAGGCGACGTTCGTCCCCGGCCATCCCGGCAGCACCAGCCGCCTGCTGACGCTCGAACAATTACGCTCGCAACGGAACATCCAGGTGCCGTCGTACCTGGCTCGCAATAACGAGCTGCGCGGCCGACTGATTCAATGGTCGAAGACCGGCGAGGAGCCGGCGCGCATCGCCGGCAACCAGCTGCAGTCCATGGAGAATTCGTTGAAGGTGTACCGCGGTCTGCAGAGCGCGCTGCTCGACGACCTGCTGTTCCAACGCAAGGGCACACAGGAACGTGAGTTGCGCGAGCGCGTAGCCGCGGACTCGAAGCTCAACGGCAGTGTCGGTAAAGCGTGGGACGATATCGCCACGGCGCAGGAACGCTACAGCCAGGTGTTCAACGACTATGTATTCCTGGAATCGGGCGCGGGCTTCAACAGCAAGCTGTTTGGTTACGCGCGCACGCTGGTGCGTGGCGCAGCCGAGCGCGCCAAAAGCAACGAACAGCGTCTGCGTGAGTATGCCGAATCGAATCTGCCCAAGGTCGCGGCGGGTCTGCTGGCCAATACGCCGACCTATCCTGACTTCGAGCAGGTCACATTGTCGTTCTCGCTCGACAAGATGCGCGAGTTCCTCGGCCCCGACGCACCCATCGTTCGTCAGCTGATGAGCAGCGAGTCGCCGGAATCGTTGGCGACCAAGCTCATCACACAGAGCAAGCTCGCCGATCCCGCGGTTCGCAAAGCCTTGTGGGAAGGCGGCGCGGCGGCGATCGAAAGCTCGCAAGATCCCATGATCGTATTGGCGCGCGATGTCGATGCCGAAGCGCGTGCCGTGCGTAAAGTCTACGACGACGAAGTGCAGGCGCCGATCGCAGCGGCGCAGGAAAAAATCGCCAAGGCCCGCTTTGCCGTGCTCGGCACCAACACCTATCCCGACGCGACCTTCACGCTGCGCTTGAGCTATGGCACCGTCGAAGGCTGGATCGAGAACGGTGAGAACGTCGATCCCTACTCCAAACTGTCGCGTTTATATGAGCGCGCCACGGGCAAGGATCCATTCCGCTTGCCGCAAGTGTGGCTCGACGCGCGCGACAAGCTCGACGGAGCGACGCCGTATTGTTTCGTCACCACCAACGACATCATCGGCGGCAACTCGGGCAGTCCGCTGGTGGACGCTCAAGGCCAGCTGGTGGGCCTCGCCTTCGACGGCAACATTCATTCGCTCGCCGGCAACTACTGGTACGACGTCAAGACCAATCGAACCGTCGCCCTGCATCCGGCCATCATCATCACGGCGATCCGCGATGTGTATGGCGCGAAGACCCTTGCCAACGAGCTGCTCGGCAAGAGTTAGCTGTCAACGCTTGACCGCCACGATGTTGAAGCGAACGTCGAGGCGGTCTTTCACTTCCAGCGCGCCCATGGCGATGCTGAACGGCTTGATCGCGAAGTCCGTTTGCTGAATCGCGAACTCGCCGGCCGCGGTCACACGATCGCCGGTCACGGTCACCTTGACGGGCACGACTACATCACGCGTCGTTTGTTTGATGGTCACGCGTGCCGTCACCTGCAGGTCCGGCAACGTGCCGTC
>JBEVKA010000589.1:0-8125 GCA_040509855.1 Steroidobacter sp. | reverse complement strand
TCGGCGGCGAATCGGTTGATGAGCGTGGTCATGATGCCGCACTCGCCCTCAGCCTTTTCGACGTCGGTGCGAGTGCCGTACTCGGCGCGACAGGTGCCGAAGAAACGTTGCACGATGATTTCGTTCGGCGCTTGCCGCACGCCGCAACCTGCGAGCACGGCGAATATCACGAATGTGAGCACGGTGCGCGTCACATCGCCGCTCCCGAGACCGCACGCACGATGTACTTTTGAAAGAACATGTACACGATCAAGACTGGCAGCGACCCGAACACGGCCTGAGCCATCAAGTAACCCAAGCCCGCCGACTCGGCGAAATTGATTTGCGTGGCTGCGATGCCGACCGTCATGGTGTACATCTGCGCGTTGGTGCCGGACACCAGCGGCCACCAGTAGTCGTTCCATGCGTGCAGGAACGTGTAGATCCCCAGCGTCGCCTGTGCCGGCAAAGTCATTGGCAACAGCACGCGCCAGAACACTTGGAAGCGCGACGCGTTGTCGAGCAGCGCCGCTTCATCGATCTCGGTCGGAATGGACCTGAAGTATTGAGTCATCAGGAACACGCCGAACGGCGCCGACATACCGGGCAGCATCAAGCCTGGATAAGTGTTGTGCAGATCGAACGCGCTGAACAGCTGGTGACGCACGATGATGACGGCCTGCTCCGGAATCGCCAGGCCGAACAGCACCAGCACGAAAATCACATTCCGCCCCGGAAATTCCAGGCGCGCGAAGCCATAACCTGCGAGCGACGACAGCACCAGCACGCCCAGGCTCATGCCCGTGGACACGATGATGCTGTTGAGCAGCCAGCGAAACACAGATGAGCCGACGATAATGTCGGCGTAGTTTTTCAGCGTCCACGGTGCATGCAGCACGGAGTTGGTGTCGACCAGCAACTCGGCGTTGCTCTTGATCGACAGGCCGACCGCCCACACCATCGGAATCACCATCACGAGCGCGAGCGCGATCGTGGCGGCGAGGATCAAACGATCGCCCAGGCCTCGTCCCACCGCACCGGATGCAACGTACGCGGCCATGGCTAGAAGGCCTCCTTGCGACGCGCGACCAGATACTGCGCGAGCGCGGCGATCAGGATCAGGCCGAAAAGGATTTGTCCGGCGGCGACGGCGTAACCCACGTCCCAGCGAACGAAGCCGACGTCATAGATGAACAACACCATGGGTCGCGAGGCGTTGTTCGGCCCGCCCAGGGTCATCAGCTGCGCTTGACCGAACAGCTGAAACTGCAACACCACTTCGATGATGACGACCAACGCAAAGGTGCGGCGGATCGACGGCAATGTCACATGCCACAACGTCTTCCAGCGCCCAGCGTTGTCCAGCGCCGCGGCTTCGTACAATTCACGCGGCACCTGCTGAAGCGCGGCCAGGAACAGCATCATGGGCAAGCCGATGCACCACCAGATCGTAGTGATCGCGATGGCGGGCAACGCCAGACTCTCGGTGCTCAGGAACGGAATCGAGGGCCGGCCAAAATAGTTCAGCACATTGGCGATGAAACCGCCGTCCGGCGCGAACACTACTCGCCACAGCAACGTCACGATGGTGACGGACAGCACGGATGAAGCGAAGAACACGCCGCGCAGTAATGCAGCACGTCGCGTGGCTCTGTTGAGCGCCAGCGCTAGCCCCAGCCCAATCAACGCGAGCGCCGGCACGGTCAGTAGGATGAAATAGAACGTGTTGCCCACCGCGCCGACGAATACTTTGTCGTTGAACAAGCGGACGAAGTTCTGCAACCCGACGAAGCGGCTGCCGCCGAAGAAATCGGCCTTGTGCAGGCTCAGCCAGAAGCCGGCCAGAAGCGGATACAGGAGCAATGTGACGAAAAGAAACAGATACGGCGCGACGTACAAGACATTCGACCAACGACTGTCTTTCGATGTCGGACTCGCCACGTCAGGCTCCGACATCCGGCACGGCGTGATACCCGCGCTCTTGATCGTCGAACAGATGGGCCGAAGCGCCGTTGAATTTCACACCGACGTGATCGTTCAACTGGACGGGACTATCACCCGCGTCCTCAGCAACGACAGTGGTGCCATCGCTCAAACGCACATAGATCAACGTCCGATCGCCGAGCCGCTCGACGAAATGCGCCGTGCCCGCGGTCTGGCCTTCACCAATCGCGCATACATCGACACACTCCGCACGAATGCCCAGCTTGAACGACTGCGACGTCGGCAGCGCTGTCTTGTCGATCTTGGTATGAACGAGCGTGCCGTCCGGCAAGCGTACTGACGCAAATCCATTCGTCGACTCGACCAGCGACGCCGGCACGAAGTTCATCGTCGGTGTGCCGACGAAGCCCGCGACAAAGCTGGTCGCCGGCCGCGAATAAATCTCCATTGGCGTGCCGATCTGTTCGATGCGACGGTTGTTCATCACCACGATCCGATGCGCGAGCGTCATCGCTTCGACCTGATCGTGAGTGACGAAAATGATCGCTGCCTCGATGCGCTGATGCAGCTGTGCGATCTCCAGGCGCGTACGCACACGCAAAGCCGCGTCCAGATTCGATAGCGGCTCGTCGAACAAGAACAACTGCGGCTCTTTGACAATCGCGCGGCCGATGGCGACGCGCTGGCGTTGACCGCCGGAAATCTGTCCCGGCTTGCGATCGAGCAGATGCTCGATTTCGAGCATCTTCGCCACTGCGGCCACGCGCTTCACAATTTCGGCTTCAGCCAGGCGAACATTGCGCAGGCCGAACGACATGTTCTGCCGCACCGTCATATGCGGATAAAGCGCGTAGTGCTGGAACACCATCGCAACTCGCCGATCACCCGGTGCGAGCTGATCGACGCGTCGGTCGCCGATCCAGATCTCACCCGCGTCCACCGACTCCAGCCCCGCGATCATGCGTAACAGCGTCGACTTGCCGCAGCCCGACGGCCCGAGGAACACCATGAACTCGTGCGGCCGGACGCTCAGTGAAACATTATCGATGACGGTGGCCGCGCCGAAAGTCTTGCTGACATTTTTGAGCTCGATGCCCGGCATGAAATGTGACTTGCCTGGTGATGAAAGAGCTAAGCGACTTGTGGCCAACCGTCCGCGGTCCAATCGATGGGCGCGACACGCAGCACGGCGCGCCCTTCCTGTTGCGCGTCGTAGGCGTGATAAACCAAGTAGTCACGCGCACCATCGCGCAATACCGCGTTGTGGCCGAGCCCGCGATAGCGTCGATCGCCTCGCAGGAGGACGGTGCCGTAACCATCCATCTGCGATTTGCCGTCCTTGCCGACGTACGGGCCCAGCACGTTGCGCGAGCGTCCGACCACGATGTAATACGAGCTGCTCGCGCCTTTACAGCAGTAATCGAACGACGTGAACAAATAGTAGTAACCATCGCGTTCGATCATGAAGGGCGCTTCGATCGCTCGCGGCGCGCCCTCCGGCGCTGGCCGCGAGGCGAGGGAATATTTGCGCCGCTCGTTGGGCGCCAGCTTTCCCGTCGCGCCATCGAGCGGAAACAACTTGATGCCGCTCCAGAAACTGCCCAGGCACAGCCAGTGATTGCCGTCGCGATCGGCGAAATGATTGGCGTCGATGGCGTTGAAGTCATCTTCGCGTCGGGACTCGATCACCAGCCCCTGATCTTCCCAGCGGTAATCAGCCGAGCCGCGATCCAACGTCTTATTGGTTATCAGGCCAATGGCGGAGCGATTCGAACCGAACGTCGAGCAGGAGTAGTAGAGATGATAACGACCGTTGAAATGAGCGATATCGGGCGCCCATGCGCCGCGAGTGCCGGGCACCGCGTCCTGCGCCCATTGAGGAATCGCATCCAGCACATGCCCCTGCAGCGTCCACTCGATCAGATCCTTGGACACACGCCATGGAATCAGCCCGTTCGAGTCGCCGACGTGCCCGGTGCAGAACAAGTGATAGGTGTCGCCCGCTTTGATGATGCAGGGATCGTGGACGGGCGAAAAATTACCCGACATGCGCTCGTTGATCGAGGCCGGCGTTTGCGCGTCAGCGCCATGAATCACAAGCAGCCAGGCACCCGCGCCGATAGCCATCGAGGCGCGCAGCAGCTCCCGCCGACTCATATATATCGCCAATCCCCCCACGGAAATCATCACTTATAACTCAGACAAATCCATGGTATCGGGTTTCCTCGCGACAGGCAATTGCGGGCGCGCTCCGAAAGGGCCCGTTGGCCCGGGAAATCCCCCACTGTCGTGCGTAAACTACGATGGGCCGTGGCACATATCCGCCGCGGCCGCAGATCGAGGAACAGTCATCCAATGCCGAACAAGAAATCCTCAGCGCGGACGAATGCGCGGGCGCGCAGAAAATCGCTGCGACTGCATGGAACCATCGCACGCGACCTGGGCGTGCTGATCGTGTCGGGCCGTTACAAACCTGGCGACATCTTGAACGGCGAGATCGATGCGAGCGATCGCCTGCAGGTTTCGCGCACGGCCTATCGCGAGGCGGTGCGAATTCTCGCTGCTAAAGGTCTGGTGGAATCTCGCCCGAAGGTGGGAACGCGCGTCAGCCCGCAGGCGCGCTGGCACATGCTCGATCCGGATGTGCTGTCGTGGATTTTCGAGTTCGAGCCCGACGACACGCTGCTCGCAAACCTGTTCGAGCTGCGCAAAATCGTCGAGCCCGAAGCCGCCGCGCTGGCGGCCCTGCGTCGAACGGATGAAGAACTGCAGGCGATGGAGCAAGCGCTGAAGGGCATGGAACAGCACTCGCTCGCCAGCGAAGCCGGCCGGCTCGCCGACCAGGACTTTCACTCAGCCATGCTTCGCGCCAGCGGCAACGCCTTCATTGTCTCGCTCACCAGCGGCATCGGCGCCGCGGTGTCATGGACGACGATCTTCAAACAGCGCCACAACCCGCTCCGACGCGACCCACTCCCCGACCACATCAAGGTCTACGAAGCGGTGAAAGCCGCCGACCCCAAGGCAGCGCACGCCGCCATGCTGAACTTGGTGGACCTGGCCCAGCTGGACACCGCCAACTCCCGCAAGCCCAAGGCAAAGTCCGCGACGGCGTCCATCAGCTCCGCAAGAAGCTGAAATATATACAGCGCGAGTACGCCCGATGACTCGCGCGCCCAGCGCGGTCACAATCGAGGGTCTGCACGCCGCCGCCTCTTGATAATGGAGGTAGCGGTACCAAGTGCTTGAAACCTGGCTCGGCCGGCCCTGATTGCCCGGGCCGGGCAAGTGTAATATTGTCTGAGTAATCCCAACGGAAAAAGTTTACGCGGAGACTCCCATGCCCCTGACCGGACAGCTGTTCATCGGTCGCGAACGCGTCGCGACCAGTAAAACCTTTCGCGCCGCCAACCCGACGACTGCTTCATATATAGACCCGCCCTTCAGCTCCGCCGGCGCGGCGGAAGTCGAACGAGCCTGTGCGCTCGCGGCTGCCGCCTTCGATCAATACCGTTCGCTCGACAACGAGACTCGCGCGAAATTTCTGGAGACCATCGCCGATCGCATCATGGCGTTGGGTGATGAGCTGCTGGAACGCGGTCACGCCGAATCGGGTCTGCCGATCGCGCGTTTGACTGGTGAGCGCGGCCGCACGGTGAATCAGCTGCGCTTGTTTGCTACTGAATTGCGCATGGGCGGCTGGCTCGGCATTCGTATCGATCCCGCTCTGCCGGATCGCAAACCGCTGCCGCGCTCCGATCTGCGTCAGCGCAAAGTGCCAGTGGGTCCGGTGGTCGTGTTCGGAGCGAGCAATTTCCCGCTCGCGTTCTCTGTTGCCGGTGGCGATACCGCCGCGGCACTGGCGGCCGGCTGCCCCGTCATTGTGAAAGGTCACTCCGCGCATCCCGGCACGAGCGAATTGGTTGCTTCCGCGATCGTTGCGGCCGTCGCCGACTGCGGTCTGCATGAAGGCGTGTTCTCGCTACTGATCGGCGATTCGCGCGAACTGGGTCAATCGCTGGTGGCCGATGCGCGTATCAAGGCCGTTGGTTTCACCGGTTCTCGCGGTGGTGGCACCGCGTTGATGAAGATCGCGGCCGCTCGTCCCGAGCCGATTCCTGTCTACGCCGAAATGAGCAGCATCAATCCGGTGTTGTTGTTGCCGGGTGCGCTGGCTTCCAAGGCCGAAGCGCTGGGCAAGGAATTCGTTGCATCGCTGACGATGGGATCGGGACAGTTCTGCACCAACCCCGGCCTGGTGTTCGCGATCGACGGTCCGCACTTGGAAACATTCATTGCGTCCGCGACCGCGGCGCTTGGCGGATCGGCGCCGCAAGTGATGCTCACCGCCGGCATCCACGACGCTTTCCAAAAAGGTGTCGATCGCCTCGCCAGCAATAAAGTCGTGAAGACAATCGCGCGTGGCTCGGAGTCGCAAGGCAAGAACTGCGGCCGCGGCGCTTTGTTCTCCGTGCCTGCGAGCGAAGTGCAGAGCAATCCTGAAATCACCGAAGAAGTGTTCGGCGCGTCCTCGGTCATCGTCCGCTGTAAGGACGTGGCGCAGATGAAAAATGTGCTGGAGCATCTCGAAGGCCAGCTCACCGCGACATTGCACGTCAGCGAGCAGGACTACGAAATCGCCGCTCAGCTGATCCCTGTGCTGGAACGCAAGGCCGGCCGCATTCTCGCGAATGGCTGGCCGACCGGCGTGGAAGTGTCGCACGCGATGGTTCACGGTGGTCCGTATCCGTCGACTTCCGATGGACGCAGCACCTCAGTGGGCACGCTCGCGATCGAACGTTTCCTGCGGCCGGTGTGCTACCAGGACATTCCGGATGCATTGCTGCCCGCTGTCCTGCGTCGTGGCGCTCAAAGCTCGCTGCCGCATCGTCTCGATGGCGTCTATCAAGCTCCCGGAGCCAAATAAATGAGTTTGCGTCTGATACAGGTGCGCGCTGCCGACGGGCAGCGCGGCGTCGCCGCCCTCGACGAGGATGGCGTCGCTCGCCGAGTCAAAGGTTGTAGCAGCACGTATGAGCTGGTGCAGGCCACACTCGCGAGTGGCTCTTCGCTGGCCGCCACGGTGGCGGCGCGTGTGGGCGACGAACGCTTGGATCTGGAGGAGTTGCAGGCGAAGAATCGCCTGCTCGCTCCGATCGATCATCCCGATCCGGCACATCTGTATCTCACCGGCACCGGCCTGACGCATCTCGGTTCGGCCGAAGGTCGCGACAAGATGCACAAGGCCGCGGCCGGCGGCACGCTCACCGACTCCATGCGCATGTTCATGATGGGACTGGAAGGCGGCAAGCCTGCCGCCGGTAAGGTCGGCGTGCAGCCGGAGTGGTTCTATAAAGGTGACGGCTCGTGTCTCGTCGGCACCGGCCAGGCCATTCCCTCGCCCGACTTCGCGCTCGACGGCAGCGAGGAACCGGAAATCGCCGGCATTTATCTGATCGACGCCACCGGCAATCCGCGCCGGCTCGGCTTCTGTCTCGCGAACGAGTTCTCCGATCACATCACCGAGCGCGGCAATTATCTGTGGCTCGCTCATTCAAAGCTTCGTTACGCAGCGCTTGGCCCCGAACTGTTGACGGGCGCTTTACCGGCCGACGTTCAAGGCACGAGCCGCGTACATCGCGACGGCAAGAAGCTGTGGGAGAAGCCGTTCCTCACCGGCGAGGCGAACATGTCGCACACCATCGCCAACCTGGAACATCATCACTTCAAGTATCGATTGTTCCGTCGTCCCGGCGACGTGCACGTGCATTTCTATGGCACAGCGACGCTCTCATTCGCGGACGGCATCGAAACACGCGTCGGTGACGAGTTCGAAATCTCCGCGCCGCCGTTCCGCCTTCCTTTACGCAATGCCCTGGCCCGAAGTGAATCGCCAACCGCGGCAGTGCAGCCGCTGTAACTCATGAGCGCCATCAAACTCGCCATCATCGGCATGGGCAAGATCGCCCGCGATCAACACCTGCCGTCGCTCGCCGCCAATTCGGACTATCAACTGGTCGCGGTCGCCAGTCCGCACAACCGGCTCGAAGGCGTGCCGAATTATCCGGACATCGAAACATTGCTGCGCGAACAGCCGCAGGTCGAGGCGGTATCGATCTGCACGCCGCCGCAAGTCCGATATGACATCGCGCGCTATGCATTGGAACAGAATCGTCATGTGATGCTGGAGAAGCCACCTGGC
>JBEVKA010000588.1:0-3523 GCA_040509855.1 Steroidobacter sp. | reverse complement strand
GACCTGACGTTGCTGACGTCCGGTCTCGTCGTCACTTCGACGTCCAGCGAGGTCTCCACCACCGCGCGCATCCGCGGAATCGGCACCGTGGGTGACAACATCGGCCTCGAATCTTCGGTGGGCGTCGTCATCGATGGCGTCTACCGCCCGCGCAATGGCGTGGGTTTCGGCGACCTCGGTGAGCTCGAGCGCATCGAAGTGCTCAAGGGTCCGCAGGGCACCGTATTCGGCAAGAACACGTCGGCCGGCGTCATCAACGTCGTTTCCAAGCGGCCACAGTTCGATTTCGGCTCGGACATCGAGCTGACCACCGGCAACTACGGCGCGATGGAAGGTGCGGCGTCGATCACTGGCCCGATCGCTGGTGAGACACTGGCGGGACGTTTGTATGTTTCCGCGCGCGAGCGTGACGGCTTCTACGATGTGAATCGTGGCGAAGGCCCGCGCACCCCCGATGACGATTGGAATCGTGACTTCTACACCGCACGCGGCCAGTTGATGTTGCGACCGTCGAATAATTTCGAAGCAAGACTCATCGCCGACTACACGGAGCGCGACGAAACCTGCTGTGGCGCCGTTCAAATGAATGTCGGTCCGACTGCGGCACGCGTTAGTGCATTGGCCACCGACGGCGGCGTCGCCATTCCGGCGGATCCGTTCTCTTACGACATCTATTCCAATCGTCCGACCACGCAAGAGATCACCGACCAGGGCGTGTCCGCCGAACTCACATTCGACCTCGGCGAAATCGAGCTGACGTCGATCACGGCGTGGCGCAACTGGGAGATGGTCAACGGTCAGGACGTGGACTACTCCAGCGCCGATATTTTCTATCGCGATCCGGGCGGGCCGAACTTCACCGAGTTCGATCAGCTCAGTCAGGAACTGCGCCTCGCAGGTCAGGCCGGCAAGGTGAACTGGCTGGTCGGCGCGTTCTACGCCGCTGAAGATCTGGATACGCGCGTTCAACTCCTCTATGGAGCCGATTACGAGGCATACATCAGCAGCCGCTTTGCGCCAGTTACACTCACTGCTCAGGCCGCGCGTGTGGCATGGCTAGCGACGACGCTCGGTGTGGCGCCAGGCTCGGTGTATCCCCAAGGCCAGGGCCAGCTCGATACATTCGGACAGGAAGGCAAGAGCTACGCGCTGTTCACCAACAACAGCATCCAGTTCACCGAAGCGCTGGAGCTGACGGTCGGCGTGCGCTACACCAAGGAAGAGAAAGAGCTCGACTCCGCTTACAACAATCTCGGTGGCGGCTCGGGTTGCGCGCGCATCCGGCAGAACCTGGCAACTCCTCCGGGGCCAGGCAATATTGGCGCGCAGCTCACGGTAGCGCCGACGCCGCCGGCGGCAGTAAACGGCATCGCGACGTTCGTCGGCACAGCATGCTCGACCGCGAACGATCACGCATACACCGGACTCACCACGCGACAGAACTCCATCGATGAGGATGACGTCAGCGGCACCGCCAAGCTGGCATTTCGCTTCAACGAGCAAGCCATGTCGTATCTCTCGTACGCGCGAGGATACAAAGCGAGCGGTTACAACCTGGATCGCACGCGCCTGACCCCGGTGCAGCCTTCAGTGATTCGCGACACGAGCTTCGTCGAGGAGTTGGTTGACTCGTATGAGTTGGGCGTAAAGACCAATCTCGCGAGCAATTCGCTGCTGTTGAACGGCGCGGTGTTCTATCAGGACTACCAGGACTTCCAGCTGAACACCTTCACCGGCATTCAGTTCGTGGTGCGCTCACTGCCGCAGGTGGTGTCGCAAGGCGTCGATCTCGATCTGCTGTGGTTCACACCGCTCGAGCAGCTGAGCTTCCAGGGCGGCGTGACGTACGCCGAGACCGAGATCAAGGACTTCGGCACCACGCTCGGCGAGTCCGGTGTGTTCTCGGCCGCGCGTGAAAACGATCGGCTGTCGTTCGCACCGAAGCTGTCGGCAAGCCTGTCTGCCACGTTCGAGCAGCCAGTGGGCAGCAACCTGCTGATCCGCGCGAACATCGGCGCCAAGTATCTGTCCGAGTACAACACCGGTTCGAATCTGGATCCAGCCAAGATCCAGGACGCGTACACCATCGTCAACGCCCGCGTCGGCTTCGGCGCGCAGGACGAGAAGTGGATGATCGAAGCGTGGTCGCAGAACCTGACCGACGAGGAATACGTGCAGGTCATCTTCGATGCACCGGCCCAGACCGCCACCTACAACGCGTTCCTGGGCATGCCTCAGACCTACGGGTTGACGGCGCGCTTCAAGTTCTGAGCAAAGGGAAACTGAAGCTCTTCGCGTTGATCTGAAGGGCGGCCCGGGAGACCGGGCCGCCCTTTTCATTTGCGCTACCATGCGCGCATGAAACGACTGCTGCTGATCGCTTTGACGCTCCTGGCGCCGCTGGCGCATGCCGAATGGATGGAACGCGTCGAAGACGGAATCATGGGGACACGCATCGTCGTAGAGCTGTGGGCCGACGACAAAGCGCAAGGCGCCACCGCGATCGAAGCGGTGCTGGCGGAGATGCGTCGTGTCGACGAAGCGATGAGCACCTACAAGCCGACCAGCGAGCTGTCGATCGTCAACGCGCGCGCGGCCCAGGAGCCGGTGAAAATCTCCGCTGAGTTGTTCGATCTGCTGAACACTGCGCTCGACTACTCCCGCATTACCGACGGCGCGTTCGATGTCACCTATGCAAGCGTCGGCTACATGTACGACTTCAGGAAACATGTGCGGCCGGACGAGAAACAAATCGCCGCGGCGCTGCCGGGAATCAACTATCGGCACGTGGAGCTGGATCAAAAGAACAGCACTGTTCATTACGCACGCGCCGGTGTGCGCATCGACCTCGGGGGTATCGGCAAAGGCCATGCGGTCGATCGCGGCATCGCCGTGCTACAGGCACGTGGCATTCAACATGCGCTGGTCACGGCGGGCGGCGACAGTCGAATCATCGGCGATCGTTTCGGCAAGCCGTGGGTGGTCGGCATCCGTCATCCCGATCGCAAGGAAGAAGTGATCGCACGCATACCGCTGGAAGATGCGTCGATCTCGACGTCCGGCGATTACGAACGTTACTTCGATGAGAATGGCGTGCGCTATCACCACATCATCGATCCCAAGACCGGCCACTCGGCCAGCAAAGTCCGCAGCGCCACCGTCATTGGCCCGACGGCGACACGCACCGATGGCTTGTCGAAGACGGCGTTCGTGCTGGGGCCGGAGAAAGCGATCGAGATCTACAACCGGCTCGAAGATGTCGACGCGATATTGGTGACACCGACCGGCAAGGTGCTCTACACGAAAGGATTGGAGCCGCCAGCGGACGAGTCCAAGAAATAATTCGCCGCCGCTGGTCATTACTCAGCCAGACATTACTCAGCCAGACATTTGTTTTTGCGCCTGGCGGCGCACGCCGGCAAAGAATAGTTGCTGTAACGACTGCCGCCGGCAAATCTCTCTTAGCTAAACGCCGCTCCCTTCAGAGATCCCGTTGAAACAGCGGGGCACCCTGCAGGGGTGC
>JBEVKA010000587.1:0-11931 GCA_040509855.1 Steroidobacter sp. | reverse complement strand
CGGTCACTCGCGCCGTGGCACCGAGTTCCACGCGCTCGTGCGCCAGGATGTCGCCCTTGACCGGGCCGTTGAGGATCACGTTCGGGACCGCGACCGAGCCTTCGACCACACCGCTGTCGCTGACGCTGAGCGTCGCGCCGGAATCCGCCGGCGCGTCGACATTGCCCTTGATGTGGCCGTCCACATGGAATCCACCAGCGAACTGCACATCGCCGATGATGCGCGTGCCGGCGCCGATCAGCGTATCGATGCGATGAGGTTTGGGCTTGCTACGGTTGAACATGAGAATGAAAGCGCTGGTTCGAATCGCCGGGCGGATCAGCCCTCTGCTTGCACCCGCCAAGGATAGGATTCTCGCACAGGGGCGAGCCGAGCCGAGCGCACTTCTACAGTCACAGCGCGCGGTTCGAAGCCATCCGGCAGCACGATGTCCTGCTCGAGATTCTGGAAATATCGGAATTGAAACGGCAGCTGCCCGTCGGCTCGCGCGTTCGCGGCGGGCTGAGCCACTGCTTGTGGCAATGCCAGCTGCACCGGCTTGTTGTCGCGAACGCCTTCGATCTGCACGACGACGGCGCCCGACACGACCGTCTCCTGCCGCATGGATTGGACCAGCACCAGGCGCAGGCGATAGTGATGTTCGGTCGCGCCGGGCAACACCTGGAAGCGCTGAATGCGCAGCCCGCCGATGCCATCCTCCGGAGAAACGATGCCGCGATAGAACGTCAGCTGCTCGCGATGTTTGAGAACCTGCGCCTGCAGGTCCGCGAGATTTTTCTCCACCGCTGCGTAGGCCTTGTGATCCACACTGCGCGCCAGCTCCGCTGCCGCCACTTCAGCGCGCAGCCGCTCATTTTCCTGTTCGAGCCCCTCGACCTTGGCCGAGAACTCTCGACGGCGCTGAATCTCGGCGAACTTGCTGTAGCCGCCCTCGAAGCGGCCCCATTCGTACATCAGGTACAGCGCGACGATGCCGCCGAGCACGATCCCAATTCGCAACGCACGCCGGCGCCAGGTCGGATGCTGGCGGATGACGAAGGCGCCGGTGCGAAGGGGGGAGAATTCAGCCATTCCTGAACGATGCTCAGCGCGCGGGACCGTGTACGATTTAACGAAAGCTGGTGAAATTAGAGCACAGCCGCCGCGCCCCGATTGAGAAACGCCGCAAAGAATCGGTGCTGGGTAGGATGCCCGAATGCCGAGTGCGCGGGGATGCGCGAGACCGGCCGTGGCCAGCGGAATGGACCCGCAATCGTTCAGGCAAACTCTCCCTACAGCGTCGCATCGAGGCAGACATGCTTTGGCTCAAGGCTTTTCACATCATCGGCGTGGTGACCTGGTTCGCCGGCATGTTCTACCTGCCGCGATTGTTCGTGTATCACGCCGAAGCGACCGACGCGCCTAGTATTGAACGCTTCAAGATCATGGAACGACGCCTGTTCGCCATGATGTCGGCCGGCGCGGGGCTGACGTTCGTGTTCGGCATCGCGACCCTGCTGATGGTGCCCGCCTTCCTGCAGGCCGGCTGGATGCACGCCAAGCTCACGCTGGTCGTGGGCCTGATCGTCTACAACCACTGGTGCGGGCGGTTGATGAAGGATTTCCGGCACGACCGCAATCGCCGCTCGGCGCGCTGGTATCGGATCTTCAACGAGGTGCCGATCCTGTTCCTGGTCGGCATCGTGATCCTGGTGGTGGTCAAGCCGTTCTAACCCACGCCATTACTTGGGGGCGCGTTCTGACGACGTTGGGCCAGGCCGCGTAGATACTTTTCCTGCTCGGACCACTCCGGCAGTGCTGGCGGGTCCTTGGGGAAGGCGGTGCGCGCCAGCTCGTCGAGCGCGCGGGCATAGACAGCGCGTTTGAAGTAGATCACCTCCCGCACCGGGGTCCAGTAGTCCACCCAGCGCCAGCGCTCGAACTCCGGCTCATTGGTGGATTCGAGGTCGAACCGGTCCTCGGAGCCGACCAGATGCAGCAGGAACCAACGCTGTTTCTGGCCAATGCAGGGCGGATTGCTGTTCTTGCGGACGTACTGCCTCGGCAGCCGGTAGCGCAGCCAGCTGCGCGTGCCAGCCACCAGCTTCACGTCTTTGGGCTCCAGGCCCACCTCTTCCTTGAGCTCCCGGTACAACGCTTCTTCGGGAGTCTCGCGCTGCTGGACGCCGCCTTGAGGGAATTGCCAGCCGCGGCCGCCGGTCCGGCCGCCGAGGAAGACCTGGCGATCCTCGCGCATCAAGACGATTCCGACGTTGGCGCGAAAGCCGTCTGCATCGATGAAATCGTTCATGGAACTGTTGGAAATCGGTTTCACCCGATTGTTCCACAAGCCCCGCCCGCCGTCGAACCAGGGCTCAATCTCGCGCGAACGCAACCACGTGGTCCGGCTCGATGCGGATGCCGATGCGCTCGCCGACGGCATGGTCATGATGGCTCGGCACCAGCGACAACAATTGAAGGCCGCTGGCGAGCCGCAAGGTGTAGAGGAACTCCGCGCCTCGGAACGCGCCCTGACAGACTTCGGCGCGCAACGAGCTGCTGTCGTCGTGAATCACGTCGTCCGGCCGCAGCAGCAGATCGACGTGACTGCCGGTGTGCCACTTACCGTTGCCATTGGCGCGCATCACGCCCAACTCCGTGCGCACCGACCCCTCGGCGACGACTTCGCCCGGAATGAACACGCCCTGGCCGATGAAGTCGGCCACGAAGCGCGTCGCCGGCCGGTGATACAGCTGATACGGCGAGTCCCACTGCTCCAGCTGCCCTTCCTTCATCACGCCGACCAGATCGGCGACCGCGAACGCTTCCTGCTGATCGTGAGTCACGAGCAGCGCCGTCGCTCCGAGCTTCTTCAGCACACTGCGCACTTCGACGCCCAGGCGTTCGCGCAATTCCACATCCAGGCTCGAGAACGGTTCGTCGAGCAATACGATTTCCGGCTCGGGCGCCAACGCGCGCGCCAGCGCCACTCGCTGCTGCTGTCCACCGGAGAGTTGATGCGGAAAGTGATTGCGATGCTCGGCAAGGCCGACGGTCTCCAGGATTTCTTCCACCCGTCGCGAGCGTTTCGCTCGCTCCATGCGATGCAGGCCGAACGCGATGTTGTCGAGGACATTCAGATGGGGGAACAGTGCGTAGTCCTGAAACACCATGCCGATCTGGCGACTCTCGGGCGGCGACTGGAATTCAGACGACGCGAGTACGCGACCATGCGCGCGAATCACGCCGGCGTCGACCGGCTCGAAACCGGCGATACAACGCAATGCCGTGGTCTTGCCACAACCGCTCGGCCCGAGCAAACAACCGATCGATCCCTTCGCCAGTCGCATCGACAGGCCATTCACGGCCGAGCGCGCGCCGAAACGTCGAACCACATTTTCCAGCTCAAGCCACATGCGCACCCCGACGCGTCAGCATGGCGGCCGGAATCAATCCGACGAGCACGATGGCAACCGCCGGCAACGCGGCCCGTTCCCACTCGCCTTCGGATGTCATCTCCCACACGCGCACCGCGAGCGTGTCCCAACCGGGCGGACGCGTGATGAGCGTGATCGGCATTTCCTTCATCACATCGACGAACACCAACGTCGCGGCAGTCGCCAGGCTGGTGCGCAACAGCGGCACATGAACTTTGCGGATCAACTGCGTGCCCACGACGCCAAGGCTGGCTGCCGCCTCATCGATGCTCCGAGTAATGCGCTGAAGCCCGCTCTCGACTGGATTGAATCCCACCGTGAGAAAGCGAGCGAGGTACGCAATGAGCACCGCAAGCAGCGTGCCCTGAAGTAACAATACGGGCGCGCCAGCGCCGAACCAAGTGCGCAACAAACCTTGCAAATAGTTATTCAGCATCACCAGCGGCACGACGATGCCCACCGCCAGCACCGTTCCGGGCACGGCGTAACCCAGCGTCGCCAGTCGCACCAGCGCCTTCATCGACGCCGAGGATCGACGGCGTTCGAGATATGCGAGCAGCAAACTTGCCGCGACGATCACAACCACCGCGCTGCCGGCTAACATCAAGCTGCGCGCGATGAAGCCCCAATAACGACTGTCGATATCGCTGGCGTTCTTGAGCGACCATATGAGCAGCTGTAACAACGGCAATGCGAACGCCAGCGCCAGCACCAAACCCGCCGAAATGAATGCGACCCAACGCATCGCCGGCGTGAGCTGCAGGCGCGTGGTTTCGCGACTCATATCGCGAGCGCTGGTAAACCTCGCACCCGCTCTGGAACTGCGCTCAAGGGCGAACGCCGCGATCACGAACACGAGCAGCACGCCGGCAAGCTCCAGTGCCGCGCTGATCGAGAACATACCGAACCATGCGCGATAGATCGCCGTCGTGAATGTGTTGTAGTTGAATACAGAGACTGCGCCGAAGTCGGCCAATGTTTCCATACAAACCAGCGCGACGCCTGCGGCAATCCAAGGTCGCGCCATCGGCAACGCCACCTTCCACGTAGCGGCCGCACGACCGAAGCCCAAAGTCTGCGCAGCTTCGAGCGCACGACGACCTTGAGTCAGGAATGCCGTCCGCGCGAGCAAATAAACATACGGATACAACGCGAGCGACAGCACGACGATCACGCCGCCGGTCGAGCGAATGCGCGGCACCCATTGCGATGTGCCGGTTAACTCACGCAGCCACGTCTGTAGCGGGCCGGAGTAATCGAGAAAGCCGACGGCGACGAACGCAAGAACATAGGTCGGAATCGCCAGCGGCAACAACAACGCCCAATCGAAAAAACGCCGGCCAGGAAACTCACACATTGACGTGAGCCACGCGAGCGCAGTGCCAACCACACTACTCAGCAACCCGACACCGATGAGCAGCTTGATGGTGTTGATCGTCACCTCGGGCAACACGTAGCGCGCGAGGTGCGCCCAGACATCGGCTTCAGGAGAAATCGTCGCGTGCACGATGACGACCAGCGGCACGAGCGCAGGCAAGCACAGCAGTATGCCAAGCACGACGCTCAGCGGACTACGCCAACCGCGCCGCGTCTCCGACTGGATGCTGTCCGCGGTCATGAGTTTCTAGCGATAGCCGACGCGATCCATCAGCTTCACCGCGGCGGCTTGCAACTCGCCGGCCTGCGCCACGTTCATCGGGCTGGGTTTGAAGTCGCCCCACGCGAGCACGATGGCATCGGCCTTCACGGCCGGATTGGCGGGATATTCCAAGTTCAAGCCCGCAAACATCGTCTGCGCCTCGGGCTGAGACAGCCACTCGAAGAATTTTTTAGCCTCGGCGGCACGCGGCGCATGCGCGGTCACGCCCGCACCAGAAATATTGACGTGCACGCCCTGCCCGGCCTGATCGGCCCAGAACAATTTGATGGGCAACTCGGGTTGCTCGCGCACCAGGCGGCCGAAGTAATACGTGTTCACCAGGCCAACGTCACATTGACCGGCGACGATCGCCTGCATCAACAGCGTGTCGTTGGAGAACGGTTCGGTCGCCAGGTTCGCGACCCAGCCGCGCACGATCTCTTCCGCCTTGGGTTCGCCATGCTCGGCAATGAGCATCGCGACCAGCGACTGGTTGTAGACCTTCTTGGAAGTGCGCAGACACAGCTTGCCTTTCCATCGCTCGCCGCCAAGTGCGGCGTAGTCACTCAGCTCTTCCGGCTTCACGCGTTCGGTGCTGTACACGATGGTGCGCGCGCGAATGGAAAAGCCGAACCAACGATTGTTTGGATCGCGCAGGCTCTCGGGAATGTTGGCGCTCAGCGCGTCGGACTGAACCGATTGCAGCAGGCCCAGATCCGCCGCATGCCAGAGCTCACCAGCATCGACGGTCATGAGAATGTCTGCTTGAGAGTTGGCGCCTTCCGCGTTCAGTCGCTCGATCAGCGGACCGGCGTCGTCGGTGACGAAGCGAATCTTCTGCCCCGTCTCGGCGGTGTAACGATCGAAGATGGGCTTGATGAGTTGCTCGTTGCGCGCCGAATAGACCACCAGCTCGGAAGACTGCTTGCCACAGCCCGAGACTCCCGCGACCAGCAACAATGCGCCCAACAGTGGCGCCAGCAGGCGTATCGACATGACGACCCGATCCTCGAAACCAATGCGAATGAATCGCATTTAATCACGTTTGATCGAGTCTGTCAGACGCGGCCCGCGTGAAATGTTCGTCAGCTGCTCGATTGAGCGACTTCGACGCGATTGCGGCCAAGCTGCTTGGCTTTATAGAGAGCGGCGTCGGCATCGGAAAGCAGCCGCTCGGCGGCGGCTTTCAGATCGGCCTCATCGCGCGACAACGTGATACCGGCGACGCCGATGGACACCGTCATGTTCAACGCGGCGCCCGACGGAATCGTCAGCGGCGTGTCGCACACAGCGAGCCGGATACGCTCGGCCAGCGCAGCCGCTTGCTCAGCACCGATGCCTGGCGCGAGCACCACGAACTCGTCGCCACCGAAACGAGCGGCGGCATCGCTGCCACGAATGTGTGCGTCCACTCGTTGAGCGGCTTCACGCAAAGCCATGTCGCCCACCAAATGTCCGTGCTGATCGTTGATCTGCTTGAAGCGATCCAGGTCGATGACCAGGCAAGTCAGGCTCGTGCCCTGTCGCTGCGCGCGAGCCAGTTCTTCTTTCAAGCGCGCGTTGAGATAACGGCGGTTATGCCAACCAGTGAGGAAATCAGTGAGACCACTGCGCACCAGGCGCGCGCGGTTGATCGTGTTCTCGATCGAGAAGGAAGCAATCACGCCGAGGTGCGCGAGGAAGTCGGTAGCGAGATGTCGAGTGAAGCGCTTCTCGTCGACGCTGCCAAAATTCAAACTGCCCTGCAGCCGATCCTGACGTCGCAACGGAATCAGCGCCGCGCTCTTCAATCCGGACACGCCGGGGAACAGCAGCTGATGATCGCAACCCATGTAAGGGCCCAGCCACGGACGATGAAACGAATTGAACTGTGGAGCCATGCCCGCGAGGCTGTCCGTGAACAGCACATGCGGGAAATCCTCGACCGTCACTTGATCGGCGATCAATAAGTGACGAATCTCGTGCTGCGGATCCAGCAGCAACAACGTCACGGACTCCAGTCCGTACGACGTTCTCAGACCTTTGCAGATGGCGTCGAATAACTGCGCCATGTTCTCGGCTTTGAGCAGCTCGAGCTCGCGCTCCTGGCTCCGGCGCAGCAACTTCTCGTTGTTGCTCGCTTCCTCCATGAGCGCAGCAATGCGCCCGCGCAGTTCGCGGATCTCACTTTGGAGATCCTTGGCAGACATGGCAGCGCTACCTCAGCAGGTCAAGCAACTAATCATGCCGCACGCGGCCGGCCAGGTACTCGCGCCCCTGCTGCATGATCGCCGTGAATTGCGGGGCATCGCCGGTGGACACGGCGAGCCACAACTTCTCGACCGCCCGGCGCAGCGCGAGCAGCGACTCGCGTCCGTAGTCGTTCAAATGTTGAATTTCGAAATACAGATCGGGGCTCTCGCCCGCCACCTTGGTGGCGACGTCGACCTGCGCGTCATACGTCGTACTGGAGAGTTGCGCCAAGCGCGGCGCCGCTTCGCCGCTCTCGGCAAGCGCGGTGAAGAACGCGATGTTCAACGCATGTGACAAACCCAGCACGTAGGCGATCAAACGATCGTGCTCGTCCAAGCCCATCACCACTCGTTGCGCCATGGTCGAGCCGAACAATTCCTGCGCCGCCTCGATCGCTTCCTTGTTGCCCAGGTCGACGAAAATCACGTGACGACCGGACAACAGCTCGGTGTCCGGACCAAACATCGGATGCACCGATGTGACTTTGCATCCGGCGCTCTGCAAGGCGTCGATGCCTTGACGCAGCGGCGTCTTGAGCGAGCCGATATCGAACACCACACCGCGCGGCTTGCGAGTCGCCAGCTCCTGCAAGACATCGTTGGCGATCTTCAGCGGCGTCGCGACCACGATCAGGTCGAAGTCGAGCGAGCTCTCGCGCCAATCGGCGATGTAAGCATAGGCTGCGTTGTCCGGACGGCGACCGGGATCGGCGACCGTGACCAGATAACCTTGCGACGACAGGAATTCACAAAACCATCGGCCCATCTTGCCCGTGCCGCCGATCACCATCGCGGTCTTGCCGCCGCCGATGCCGCTCGAAGCGACGCGAATACGTTCCTGCGTGGTCAGCGAACCGCGGATCAATAGCCGCAACACAGACTCGGCCAGCGCCGGCGAGATGCCGAGTGAACTCGCGGTGGCGCGGGCCTGCATCAGCACATCGCGCTCGCGGCTGAAATCGCGAGTCCCTTTGCCTTCGGAGCGCTTTGCCTCGGCGACCTCACGGCTCAGCCGCTGGCGTTCAGCGACGAGCGCGAGCAGCTGGCGATCCAGCTCGGACAGGCGTTCGCGGATTTCTTGCAGATTCATGGGGACTCATCATCCAGGGTATTGGCCAGGAAATTGGCGATGTGATTCACGCCTTTTACCAACCGGCGCGCGCGGGCCGCAAGTTGCCGAATGGGCCCTTGCAGACCACCCGGCGCACAAAGGCGTAACTTTTCGGCGGCGTGAGGCTGGCATAATTCCAGATCTCCGGCCCTACGGGTCGCGGATTCGACCCGAAGTCATGGCTGCCGACGAATTACTGCCCGATCCCCTGCCCGCCGAGCCGATGCCCATGTTCGCGAGCTGGTTCAGCGACGCGCGCACACGGCAGGTCCAGCCCAATCCGGACGCGATGGTGCTGGCGACGATCGCGGACAACGGCGCCCCGTCGGCGCGCGTCGTGCTGTGCAAGCGGCTGGTTGCCGACCAGGGCTTCATCGTGTTCTTCACCAACTACGAGTCGCGCAAGGGACGTGAGCTGACCGCCCGGCCGCGAGCGGCAGCGGTGTTTCATTGGGATGTCCTGCACCGGCAGGTGCGCCTCGAAGGCCCGATCCTGCGGTCGCCTGCGCCGGAGAGCGATCAATATTTCGCGACTCGCGCGTTCGAGAGCCGCATCGGCGCCTGGGCCAGTAAACAAAGCGAACCGCTGGCCTCCCGCGCTCAATTGACCAATCAAGTGCGAGAAGTCATGGACCATCTCGGCCTCGGCCCTGGCGCGCAAGGCGAAGTACCGCGGCCCGCACACTGGGGCGGCTTTCGTTTGTGGGTGGACACGATCGAGCTGTGGTCGGAGGGCGCCGGTCGAATCCACGATCGCGCGCAGTGGCGCCGTACGCTCACTAAAAAAGATGAATTCAGCTACGCGGGCGGTCCATGGAACGCCACGCGATTGAATCCCTGAAGAGGAAGTGACTGCTGACTAGTGACTACTGACCAGGCGGAGGTAAAGCCGCGTAGCGACAGAACTCCAGCCCCGTTCCGACTATTCAGTAGTCGTTAGTCAGTATCACTTCACCACCTTCAGCGTCGGCTTGGCGCGCTTCGGTTCCGGAGCGGGGCCGCCAGCGGGAGTCTCGGTGGGGGCGGTCGGGGGTTGCGGCGGAGGCGCGTCGGCTTCCGAGAAAATCATGCCCTGCCCGGTTTCGCGGGCGTAGATGCCCAACACCGCGACGATAGGCACCATCACATCATGGGTCGCTGCGCCGAAACGGGCGCGGAAGCGCACCATGTCGTTGCCCAGGCTCAGGTTGCTGGTGGCCTGATTACTGACATTCAGAATGATCTTTCCACCTTGCACGTACTGGCGCGGCACTTCCACGCCCTGCAGCGATGCATCGACGACGATATGCGGCGTCTGATCGCTGTCGCTGATCCACTCATGCATAGCGCGCAGCAGATAAGGTCTGCGTGAGCGAACGGGTGCGTCTGCCATCTTTATCGTTTCGCCGCGCTTAATTGACTGTTCGCTGGGCTCAGGCGCGCATCTCTTGTTCGGTCCGCGACAGGCTGTGCCTGAACGCCGGCCGGGAGAACAACAGATTGGCGTACTTGGTGATGGGCTGCGCCTGCGCCGGCAGATCGATCTCCCAATACAACAGCCGCCACAGAACGGGCGCGATGGTCGCGTCCACCAGCGAGAACTCGTCCGAGAGGAAATAGGGCTTGGCTTTGAACACGTCGGTGCTCGCCAGGATACTGTCGCGCAGGATCTTGCGGGCTTTCACGCCGAGCTTGCGATCGGCGGGATCGTCGATCTGCTGGGCGAGGCTGTACCAATCGCGCTCGATTCGATATAGCGCCAAGCGAAACTGCGCGCGCGCCACCGGGTCGACCGGCATCAGCGGCGGATGAGGAAAACGCTCGTCGAGATATTCGATGATGACGCGCGAGTCGTACAGCACCAGGTCTCGGTCCACGAGCGTCGGAACCGTGTGATACGGATTCAGGTCGAGCAGGTCTTCGGGCAGGTTACCGCCCTGCACGTCGATGGTCTCGACGTGAATGCTCTTCTCAGCCAGGACGATCCTGGTGCGATGGCTCCAGGGCTCGTCGGCGCGCGAGAAGAGCGTCATCACGGTAATGCGCTCCGAGCGACCACCGCTACTTGACGTCCTTCCAGAACTCTTTCTTCAGGAAGTAGGCGAACAGGAAGAACACAATCAGGAACGCCAGCACGCGCATGCCCAGGTTGCGTCGTTCGAGCTGCATCGGCTCGGCGATGTAGTCGAGGAAATTGACCGTGTCGCGAACGAATTGGTCGTACTCCTGCGGCGAGAGGCTGCCCTGCTTCGCCAGTTCGAATCCCTTGAACTTCTTATGGACCGTGTTGTGCTCCGCGTCGCTCTCGCCATCATAAACCGCTTGCTGTAACCCTTGCAGCTCCCATAACACGTGCGGCATCGCCGTTCCAGGCAATATCAGATTATTGGTGCCAGTCGGCCGGCTCGGATCCACGTAAAACGACTTCAGGAACGAGTAGATGTAATCGGCTCCGCGACTGCGCGCAATCAGCGTCAGGTCCGGCGGCGTGGTGCCGAACCAGTGATTGGCATCTTCCGGGCGCATCGCGATCTTGATGGTGTCGTGAATACGCTCTCCGCTGAACATAAGGTTCTGCTCGACCTGGGTTTCCGAGAGGTGTAGATCCCGGGCCAGGCGGCTGTAGCGGACATACTTGGCGGAATGGCAGCCGCTGCAATAGTTCACGAAGTTGCGCGCGCCTCGCTGTAGCGAGGCCACGTTGGCCACGTCGTTGCGCGCCAGTTGCAGAGCGGATCCATGACCTTCGGCCGCCGCGCCGAGCGCCGACCAGGTCAGCGCGGACATCCCAGCCAAGCCCAAGACAAACGTACGGAAATTCTTGTTCATGTCGGGTGCTTAGTGGCTGTGGTAGGTCACGCGCTCCGGCACCGGCCGGGTCTGATCGATCCGCGTGTACCAGGGCATCAACAGGAAGAAGGCGAAATAGATGACCGCGAAGAACCGCGCCGCCAGGGTGTAGGCGGGCGTCGCCGGCATCAGACCCAGGTAGCCCAGCGCGACGAAGCTGACCGCGAACGCGCCGAGGAAGCTGCGGAACAGCCAGCCGCGGTAGCGAACCGACTTGACCTTGGAGCGATCCAGCCATGGCAGGAACACGAAGGCCAGCACCGCCACGCCCATCAACACGACACCGAATAGCTTGTTCGGAACGGCGCGCAGAATCGCGTAGAACGGCGTGAAGTACCACACCGGCGCGATGTGCTCCGGCGTCTGCAGCGGATTGGCCGGATCGAAATTGGCGTGCTCGAGGAAGTAGCCGCCCATCTCGGGCGCGAAGAACAGCACCAGCGAGAACAGCATCGCGAACACGATGAGACCGACCAGGTCCTTCACCGTGTAGTACGGATGGAAGGGAATGCCGTCGACTGGATGACCGTCCGGACCCTTGAGCTTCTTGATCTCGACGCCGTCGGGATTGTTCGAGCCCACCTCATGCAGCGCGAAGATGTGCGCGATCACCAGGAACACCAGCGCCAGCGGCAGCGCGATCACGTGCAGCGCGAAGAAGCGGTTGAGCGTGATATCGGAGATGTAATAGTCGCCGCGGATCCA
>JBEVKA010000586.1:0-3093 GCA_040509855.1 Steroidobacter sp. | reverse complement strand
GACTCCAAAACGCCGGACGCGTTACAACACCTGTTCGAAGCAATCGCCGGCACGGCGGGCACTCCCGACGCGACGCTCACATTGAATCATCGGCGCCTGCATCCGAAGCGTCAGGCCGACGACGTCATCTGGTTCACGTTCAAGGAGTTGTGCGACGGCCCGCGCGGCCAAGCGGATTACATCGAGATCGCCCGCTGCTTCCACACCGTGTTCATCAGCGACGTGCCCGCCCTCGGCATCGAGTCTGAGAACCAGGCACGTCGCTTCATCACGCTCGTCGATGAGTTCTACGACCGCGCCGTCAAGCTCATCGTCTCCGCCGAACGTCCGATCACCGAGGTCTACAGCGGCGCCAAGCTCAAATTCGAGTTCGAGCGCACGCAAAGTCGCCTGATCGAAATGCAGTCGCAAGAGTATCTGGCCCGCCAGCATCAGGCCTGAAGTCAGCTCGAATATCCCATCGCTCGCTGCGGCATATAGAGCGCCTTGCGCCGACTCTCGGCATTCTCCATCGCTCTTGCCGCCGCCCCGAAATCGCCGTTCGATTCCATCACGCGCGCCGCCAGCTGCCAGTTGAACGGGCTCGACGGTTTCAACTGTGTGCGCTCGGCGACCAGAGCACGCGCCAGCTTCATCTGATCCGAACGCAAAGCGGCTTCGACCAACGTGAGATGAATCAGATCGCGCTGTGCATTGCTACCGCCAAACCGATTAGCAATCGTGCGAATCGCCAGCAACCGCTGCACCGTGCCCGCATAGTCTCCATCCCCGAACGACACCAGCGCCTGGGCCAGCGGGAATCCGACGTCGCGGGTCATCATCGCATTGGTGTCGTTGCTACCGAGTTTCCGCTCCATCGCGGCCAAGACGCGCTGCGCGAGATCGAAACGCTGCGCGCCGACGAACGCCATGACCGCATGCACATCATTGAACGCGTAGTAAGCATGATCCGCGAACGGCTCCCAACACGCCGCGAGCGCTTGAAAGCGGCTGCCGACATCCACGCCACGCAGCTGCAAGCGCCACAACAGCGCCGACGCATCGAGCATTTCCAACGGCACTTGCGACGGCGCCGGGCGCACACGACGATCATAGAGATCCAACACCTGCGCCACATTGCCGGCATCCAGATGAAACAACGCGAGATGCCACCAATTGTGAAACGCGAGGCCGTTGTTCTCTGCCCAGTCACGCTCGCGTGACGTTAGGAACTCGATGCCTTCGCGCAACCGCCCCTGCATTTCCATGACGTGCGTGACCGCATGCACGCCCCACGCATCCAGCGGATCGATTTCGAGCGCACGGCGACCGACGTCTTCGGCGCGCGAGTAGAGTCCGGTCTCCTCCAATCCGAACGAATACATTCCCAATACATAGCCGTAGCCGGGCACCGTGCTATCCCACTCCGGCAATACTTGAGCCACACGATCGCGCAGCAGCGCGCTCGAACCGTTATAAAAGTCGCCAACATGCGCCACCTGCAACGCTAGCAAGTCACGCGGGTGGTCGATCAGAATCTCGCCATACTTACGTACCGCGCCGGCGAAGTCGCCGTGCAACCATGTGCGCGCTGCAGCGGCATGAGCGCGTTCCCGATCGTTTGCTCGCCGACCCAGGCCCTCGATCGCTTCGATGCTCTCGGTCAGCAGCGGCACGACCATGCGATCGGTGGCCATAATCATCAGGCCGGCGCGCAGGCAATGGCCCATGGCGAAGCCTGGATCGGCCTCCAGCGCGGCCTGAATGGCGGCGAGCGGATCGAGTCGATAGCTCACCGACAGCATCAACGCCTGTTCGAACTGAGCCAGGGTGGCCGAGCTCCGGGTCGAGACCGGGCAGCCACGGACATCGTGCAGCGACATGTTCCTCCTCCCAATGGGGGGTGAAGACCCCATCTCTGGAGTGTCTTTGTACGCAGCGGACGTGAGCGTAAAGTCTCGACAGCCGTGAAAAATGCGTGAAAATGGCCGTCTGGAATCGAGCCGTGGGTACATTGACACTACAGGTATTGGGGAGCTTCCACATCCGCGACGCCAGCGGCTGTGAGATCCGCATTGCCTCCCGCAAAGGCCGGGCCCTGCTCGCCTACCTGGCGCTGCGCCCGGGGGAATCTCACGGTCGCGAGCGGCTCGCGAACCTGTTGTGGGAAGACGCGGACGAAGAACTAGCCCGCACCAGCCTGCGCCAGGCATTGGCCGCACTGAGAAAATCCCTCCCGGCGGATGCGCAGGGGGCGTTGCAAGCCGATGCGGAATCCGTTGGCATCGATCCATCGTTGTTGAATAGTGACATTCAAGCATTCCGTCACTCCCTGCTTGCCGGCACCCGCACGTCGTTGCAGGAAGCAATCAATCACTATCGCGGCGACTTGCTCGACGGCTTCGATGCGCGTTCGACTGCGTTCGATGAGTGGCTCAGCAGCGAGCGCAACACATTGCGCAAACAGATCAGCGAAGCGCTGAATCGTCTCACTGAACTGTGCGCCGCTGCCGAGGACAACGAAGGCGCACTCACCGCATGCATGCGACTGGTTTCGCTTGAGCCGTTGAACGAGCCTGCGCATCGGCGCGTCATGGAGCTGCAAGCCAAGCGCAACGCTTATGCCGAAGCATTGCGCCAGTATCGCGTGTGTCGTGATGTTCTCCGGCGTGAGCTGGATGTTTCGCCGGAAGCGGCGACAGAGAATTTATATCGCGAGCTGATGCGCAAGCGCCGCGCAGCAGTGGCCGAATCCACTGATGGCGAGCCCTTCATCGATGAATCGCCCGTCGTCGCGCCCGCACCGAGCGCTCGCCCGGAACTCCGCCCCGGACTGCGCGATGCAACTATCTTGGTCGCCCGCTTGGAAGGATTGTTGGAGACCGAAGCGCGGCTGGATCCGGAAGAAGCCCATTTGCTGTCGAACGAGTTCCAGCGCCGCGTGCAAACGTCGGCGCAGGAATTTGGTGGCCTAGCCGACCGCCGCGTCGGTTCGAATGTATTAGCCGTGTTCGGCATTCCCAATTCCTATGGCAACGAATCCGAACGCGCGGCGCGCGCGGCGTTGATGTTACGAGACATGATTGCCGCTAAACCGTGGCCCGTCACGAGCTC
>JBEVKA010000585.1:0-3564 GCA_040509855.1 Steroidobacter sp. | reverse complement strand
ATCGTTCCCCCTAAGAGCGAGGGGCAGCCGATGCAAGCTCTTTCGCAACCTGACCGAGATATTGCTCCAGTGCCGCGCGACTCTCAGGTGCCAGCGTCACGAAATCGCGGCGAGCATCCATGGGGTCGGGGTTGCGCACAATGTGTCCAGCCTTGACCAGCTCTCGAATACGGCGCAGCGCAGTGGTCGGCGAGATGTGCTCCACCGAGATGCTGAGCGCCGACACTGAAATGCGTTGCCCGGCCTTTTCCGCGCGCAGCAGTTCGAGCAGCAGGTCCCACGCCACATCGTCGAGCTCGCCGAGCGGCGCGAATGAATGGCGCGGCCGACGCAAATGATCCAGCACCGCTATGTCACTACGACGGTGGTCGGGCTTGCGATCCACACTTTGTGGTTGCGGTTGTTTCCATGCGTTGAGCGCGGCGGCCAATGCTTCGGCCTGTTTTGCCAGCATCGAGGCCTGATCGGTGAGTTGTAGCGCGGCCCTGCTGCTGTCGGCGCGCTCGACGGCTCTGCGCACGGCGCCCACGAGTTCCTGCGGGCGAACCGGCTTCACCAGGAAGTCCACCGCGCCCAGTCGCAGTGCAGCGACAGCAAAATCGATCTCGGGGTAGGCGGTTAAAAAAATGAATCGCGGTACGGAGGCGATGCCGGTGAGCGCTCCGATGCTGCGCAGCAAGCTGATGCCATCCATGCCGGGCATGTGGATGTCGCTGATCGCCACCTGGATATCGGGCGTCGAGCGCAGCGTTGTAAGCGCTTCCTCGCCGCTCAGCGCCGAGTGACACTCGAAGCCGTCAGCTTGTAATACAGAACGAACCCACAGCACCATCGACGAGTCGTTGTCTATGACCAAGACACGACTGCGGCCCGCGTCACTGTGATGAGCGTCAGCAGATTTCATCCGTGCTTCCGTAACCTGTACCTGCCCGGCAGGTATGCCCCACGCAATGTACTCTATCCGAAGTCGCTACCGACACACCGTTGACATATGTCGCACTTCAAGAGTCTCGCAGCACTCGATGCCACCGTATTCCAGGAACTGCTGGCGAGCTTGAGCGAGCCGCGGGCCGTGGCCGGCGTGTATCGAAAATTCGTTGAGAGCGCTAACTCGTTCATTCGCGAGTTGCACGATCAAGAGATCGCCGCGCGCGTCGAGACTCTGCACACGTTGAAAGGAAGCGCAGCGATGATGGGTGCGACCAGCATGGCGAAACTCGCGGCCGATCTGCAGGCGCAGGCGGAGTCCGTTCAGGTCGCGCAGGCAATGCAGGCGCTGCACGCCGAGCTGATGAGGTTTCGCACGGCAGCCGCGGCCCAGTTGTTGGCACTGGGCGCGTCGCTGGACATTTCTGAACAATAGCAATCGAGTGCGCGCACCGATTGCGTCAATTTGACGCAGATTCCGATCTGGCTTGGTTCGATCAAACCTCGGCTGGACCGATCAGCGTCGACACTGCTTCCACCAGCGTGTCGTGGAAGGTGCCTTTGATGACGTAGTAGTTGGCGCCAGCATCGAACCCGCGCCAGCGCTGCTGTGGATCTTCCAGCTCGCAGGCAATGAGAATGGGCAAGCGCGCGAAGCGCGGATCGTTGCGGATCAGGCGGATGAGTTGAATGCCGTCGAGTCCGGGCAGATCCACATCCGTCAGCACCAGGCCATACTTGCCGCTGAGAACCTCGTACCACGCATCGATGCCATTCTCCACCGCGACGACTTCATAGCCACGGAATCGAAGCAGCTTGTGTTCGAGCTCGCGCGTATCGGCCGAGTCCGCGACCACCAGTACGGGCTTGCATTTGCTTCGTGGCTGCGAGTCCTCCGGCGTTTCCGACTCGGGAAACAGCTGCGCGGCGGTCGGCAATCGAGACATGTTGTCGAGCAGATCCACGCTCTGGAGCATCAGGCTCAGCAGCTCCTGCTGTAGTTCGATTTCACCGCGACGCGCGGCCGCCAGACATTCTTCGAGTGTTCTCGCCAATTCGGCGCCAGCTTCCAGGCCCACCATCTGGGCAGTACGCTCGAATGAGCACGCAGCGGCCGCGCATGCATTGAGTTGCTCGGGTGCGAATGGATCGCGAGCCAGTTCCATCACACAGTTCGTCAGCAGTTGGGCCTGTGTCTGTGCCTGCAGACGCAGCAGTTCGAACATCATCATGACTGAAGATCCTTGCGGCATATCCGGTGAGCTGGATTCTGGTCTGCGAACCGGGGCAGGTACGTATTTGTCTGCGTCGTTTTGACGACGATTCCGCGCGTGGCGGACGATGTAAGACTTGCGCTCGCGCGCCGGCACCGCCAACCTTGCGCCGGACTCAGCGTGCGATGACACTGTGCTGGCAGCTGCAAATGGGGATAAGGGATGTCAGAAGCAGACACCTACGCGCGGGACCTGGCTCACCTGCGCGAACTAGAAGCGACATTACGTAAGGAGCTCAGACAACATCAGGCCGATGAGGCCCGCGCGCTGGAAGAAGCGCTTCGACTCATATTGTCCGCGAACAAGGCGGACCCGCCCGAGAGTCGTGACAGTCGTGCCAGCGCCGCTCAGCAGGCGAGGCAGAAGGCCAACGATGCAGGTCGGAATGCAACTGGAGTTGCGCAAAAAATCGCGCAGAACGAAAAGCTCCAGGAAAATATATTGAGCCGGTTGCGATCCGCGGAACGCGCCGGACAGCTCGCCATTGGTCCTGAAGACGAAGCCCGTCGTCAGCAGGCGGCACGAGTGCGCCGGCTCGAGCAGCTCGCGAACCTGCCCGATGTTCCATTCGTACCGGTGCGTCAGCCGCTGCTGGAGAAGCTGCGCGTGTTGTATCTGTCCACCGATCCGTATCTGGATCTTGCGACCGAGCTCGAAGTGCGACAGGTGCAGCAGGCGTTGCAGGGAGTGAAGTATCGCGATCGAGTCGACGTCCAGCTGCGCTCCGCGCCCACGTTCCCTGAGCTGATCGCCGGATTGAACTCGGTTCGCCCGCACATCGTGCATTGTTCCGGCTACACCGGCGATACGGTTCGCGTCGACGAGGACGACGTCATGCACGGCGGCGACATCGTCGACTTCGTGTCGCTGATGCGCGCACTGGCCGTGACCGATCGGCCTCCCGAGCTGCTCGTGCTGAATGAATGCGCGTCGTTGGCCGCTGTCGCGGTGGTGCTGCCAGCGGTGCCAGTCATCATCGGCATGTCCGATGCGATCCTGGACACCGCCGCGATCGTATTCTCGCAACAGTTATATGCAGCGATCGCCAGCGGCCAGTCCGTGGGAGCTGCGCTCAGGCGCGGCACGGCTACCGTCAAGGCAGTCGTATTGGATGACGACGCGGGTGAGCTGCCGATGTTTGTCGCCAGAGAGGACGTGGACCTGGAATCGCTGGTGCTGGTGCAGGCTCAATAAAAGCTAATTCCTCACTCTCACGCCCAGAAAATAGCGTCGCTCGAAAATGTTCTGGTCGTAGAACTGATTCGCCCACTGCGCGTAGCGTTCCTCGTTGGTTTCGGTGAGGTTGGTGCCTTGGGCGTAGACAGTGATGTTAGGTGACACGTCATACGTGACCGAGGCGTCG
>JBEVKA010000584.1:0-3945 GCA_040509855.1 Steroidobacter sp. | reverse complement strand
GTCACCAACTATCCGTAGCCATGAGAGCCTGGACTGTGCGGCATCGCCTCGCAGTCCAGTCTCGTTTGTTCAACCGGAGGCGAAGTGTGATCGAGCGAACCTCAATCCTGCCCATTGCAATTTTGTTTCTCATGTCCGTCGCAGCGTTGGCGCAGGGACAGCGTGAGGGAGGTCATACGCCGTTGCATGCTGCTGCTTGGAATGGCGACGTAGCGCAGATCGAGAGTCTGATCGCCGGTGGCGCCGACGTGAACTCCACGTCGAGCTTCGGCACCACGCCGCTCCACTCGGCGGCGGTGCGAAATCAATTGCAAGCGGTCAAGGCACTGCTGCAGCGAGGGGCGCGAGTCGATGCACGAGACGGCTTGGGCCGGACGCCACTGTTCGCAGCGCTGCAGTTGGGAGTCAGTCGACCGGTCATCGAAGCGCTGCTCGACGCAGGCGCCTCGGCCGATGCTAAAGACAACAGCGGCAAGACGCCTGTCGATGTCGCGTGGACGGACGAGTTGCGAACACTGCTGAAGCAGCACTTGGTGCGAAAATAGAATTAGCCGATAATTCGCGCCGCCTGACGTCGGCTCGGGGCGAACTCGATCGTCCTCGAGAGACTATGCCACTGCCAGGAGCGTTCCAATGAATCCCACCATCACCGCTTTTGAACGGTCGCCCGATCGCGGCAGAGGCCTGGCGCGTGACATGCGCGTTCGCTGGGCGTTGGAAGAAGTGGGCCAGCCGTATGACGTGCGACTCGTCTCGTTTCAGGAGATGAAGGAATCCGCTCACCGCAGGCGGCAGCCTTTCGGCCAGATTCCAAGCTACGAAGAAGGCGATCTCACGCTGTTCGAGTCGGGCGCGATCATATTGCATATCGCGGAGGGCCGCGCCGGGCTACTGCCGGAGGATGCGAATGCCCGGGCGCGTGCGATCGCATGGATGTTTGCCGCGCTCAATACAGTTGAGCCGCCCATCGTTGAATTTGGCATGGCCATGATTTTGGAGCGCGACAAGAGCTGGTATCAGGAGCGACAGCCGATGCTCGAGGAGCGCGTCCATGTTCGGCTGCGCGAACTCTCGAATCGGCTGGGCGATGCGGACTGGCTCGACGGTGAGTTCAGCGCAGGTGACCTGCTGATGGTGACCGTGTTGCGCAGGTTGGACAGATCCGGCGTCCTGGAGAAACATCCGAAGCTCTCCGCTTATATCGCACGCGGCGAAGCACGCCCTGCCTACCAGCGTGCCTTCGATGCGCAGCTGGCGGTTTTCAAACAGGGAACGTCTGGCTGAGCGCTTCCATGAGCGGCAGCGGGCGAGCGAGAAAATAGCCTTGCACGCTGCCGGCGCCGAGCTGTCGCAGCGTGTTCAGTTCCGCCGCCGTTTCCACGCCTTCGGCCACGATGCGTGCTCCGGTTTCGCGTGAGAATGCAATCAGCGCCGAGGCGAGCGCTCGACGTTTGAGATCGGTGTCGATGTTTCTAGTCAGGCTGATGTCCAGTTTTATCAGCTCCGGTTGAATGTGCAGAACGTGTCGCATGCTGGCATAACCGGCGCCCGCATCGTCGATGGCCACTCGCAGTCCCAACGCGCGCAGCGGCGCCAGTGCCGACAGTAATGCCGGATAGTCGTCGATGTGATCGTGTTCCGTGATCTCCAGTACCACCCGCCGCGCGCCGACTGTTTGTAACAGCCGATGCAGATGTCCGTTGAAGATGGTCTGCGGCGAACAGTTCAACGCCAGGTAGACGTCGGCGGGAAGCGAAGGCAGGGCATCCAAGGCGCTGCGGATCGCCGCCAGCTCCAGCTCCTGCGCCATGTCGACGTTGGCCGCTTCGGCGAACCATTCGTCGGGCGGACGGCGTGGCTCGACATGAAATCGCGACAGGCATTCCAATCCCGCCAAGCGTCGGGTCGCGAGGTCGAAGATCGGCTGGTAGACGATCGAGGGCTGCCCCGTCTCCAGCGCCGTGACGATGCGTTGTTTGCGTTCGGTGTGGCTGCGCTGTTGTTCCAGATCGTGATCGATCTGGTCGGCCAGCAGCGCGGCGAACACCCGCATCATTTTCAAGTCACGTTCGCCCAGCGACGGATCGGCCGCGAAACTGAAGCAGCAGAAGGTGCCGAACACGCGTCCATCCGCCAGCCGGATGGGAACGCTCAGGTGTGCGCCGATGGGAATGGCCTGTGTTTCCGGCAGCTCGATTGCTGCGGCCACGCGCTGCGTATCCGGCATCAGCTCCGGCAATCGTCCATCGACCACTCGTTGACAATACCCATGCTCCAGCGGAGCAGCGTCGCCGCATGCGATCGGTGTCCGGTCGCGCGCATCCACATGACGGAAGACGCGGTCGGTGCTGCGGAATTCCGCGACAAAGGCCACATCCATGTCCAGATGATTGCGGATGGCATGCAATACCTTATCGACCGCATGCGTGCCGATCGACGGCTGCTGCGCATCGATCATCTCGCTCAGCGGCAACTGGGTAGCGCTCGCCATCAGGATTCCTTGGGTATCGCTGCATGCGGACACCGCGAAGGCATCGATATAGCAAAAGCCGCGAGACCCGCGTATCGGGCTTTAACGAACGTTTCGGAGCCGGGCCGCTAGCGAAAACTACCCGACAGCCGCCCAAACCATGCCGAGCCGTTGAAACCCATCTGCACCGACTCGTATGTGAAATTGGTATCGGTCTCGTTCGGATCCTGGGGAGAGGGGCGGGCGTCGAAAATGTTGGTGCCGCCTAAGGTGAGTTTCCAGGTGCCGTCCAGGTCGTAGCCGATGCTCAGGTCGACGCAGGTGCGCGGCTGGTAGCGTTGATCGGGCACCGTCTCGCCCGAGAATGTGCCGAGCGTGAGCGAACCGAAGTACGTCAACTTCGCGGTCGCATCCCAACGTCCGAGGGTGTAGTTGGTGCTGAGGATGGCCTTCGATTTCGGCGCCGCGCCTTCGATGAACAGTCGCTCGCGCCGTGACAGAAATGCGTCGATTCCCTGTGTGCGCAGCACGGACGTCGGGTTCACTCGGGTGATCGAGTTCGTGTTGTAGTTCGCGCCGAGGAATGTCGTCAGCGTGCCGGGGCCGAGCTGTGCGTTGTGATTGACGGTCACATCCACGCCGCGCGTTCGCGTATCGACGGCGTTCACCATGAACTGCGCTCTGGCGACGTTGAGCGAATCGAGCACCGCTCGCAACGATGCGGTCTCGGGGCTGGTCAGATCGCTGGTGTCGATTCCCTGGATGAGCACGATGCGATCCCGCACATCGACCTGATAGGCATCGAGCGTGATCGATATATTGTCAGTGGGCGCGTACGAGAACCCCAGTGAGGCATTGCGTGATTTTTCCTCTCGCAGACTCGACACGCCCGCGGCGGTAGCGATCGGACTGCCGTTCGGAGCGATCACGATGTCGAGCGGTATGCCTTGCACGAAGTTCGTGATCGTGGAGCTGAAGTATTGCTGTTGCAAAGAGGGCGCACGGAAACCGCCGCTCAGTGAGCCGCGCAGACGCAGCGAGTCGTTGATCTTGTACGAGGAGGCGAGCTTGCCGATCTGTGCGTTACCGAAATCGCTGTAACTTTCGAAGCGAGCGGCGGCGGCCAGTAGAAACCTATCGGTGAATTGCGCTTCGACATCTATATAAGCGCCGCTCGCGCTGCGGCTCCGGTCGACCACATCCTCGGGTCGGAATCCTGGAAATCCCTGACTGCCCGCGTTGCCGCCGCCAGCACCGTCATAGTCATCCCACGAGCCTTGCTCACCAGCGCGGATCTCATAAGTTTCCTGCCGCCGCTCGGCGCCGAAAGCGACGTTGACGCCATCGAGTGCATCGGCGAAGTAGCGCGTGATATCGAGATTCGCCGTGCTCTGAGTAAAGCTGAAGCCGCCGGCATCGAATGAAGTGGGCGAGATGCCAGCGCCGCCGGCGAGCAGATCGGCGTTGGCGATCGA
>JBEVKA010000583.1:0-5080 GCA_040509855.1 Steroidobacter sp. | reverse complement strand
AACCTTTGACCGTACCCTCGGTGAGATGCAGCTCGTCACCAATTTGCCGATTGCTCATACCGCGAGCAATCAAATCGAGCACGCTGCGTTCACGCTGTGTCAGCAATGCGATCGGATCGGCCTGACGGTTGCGCAACTGTTCGACCAGCGAGCGCTGCGCCAGCGGGTGTAACCACGTTTGACCGCCAGCGACGGTGCGCAAGGCCGTGACGAAATCGGATTTGGTGACATCCTTGAGAATGTAGCCGGCCGCGCCGGCTGCCATGATTTCGCGGACCTGGCCGTCCTCGGCGTAACTGGTGAGCGCGATAACTTTCACGCTTGGCGACGATGCACGGATGACCCGAATCGCATCGCTGGCCGCCATGCCGGGCATTTTCAGATCCATCAGCACGATGTCGGGCTGCAGGCGCCGCACGGCTTCGCAGGCTTCATCGCCATTGGCGGCCTCGCCGACGATCACGAATTCCTCGCCGTCGTCGAGCAACGCCCGCAACCCTTCACGCACGATGCCGTGGTCATCCACGAGCAGCAGCTTGATGGTCGGCGCCACGGCGGTCATGGTGTCATCGCTAGCAACGGTAGTCGAATACATACAGTGGTTCCTCGTCCTGGCTGCGACTGAACTTCGCAGACGCCGCCGAGCGCCGCGGCGCGCTCGCTCATGGTCTGCAGGCCAATGCCTTGTTCGGAAGAATCGGCTGATGCTTCCGCCCGGGCCGCGACGTCGAAACCGCGGCCGTTGTCTTGAATGCTCAATGTGAGAATGTCTTCGTTCACGGCCGCGCTGACATCGATGCGATCCGCGCCCGAGTGACGAACCGCGTTCGACAGCGCCTCGCGACAGATCAAATACAAACGTTCCTCGAGCAACGGCGACTGCGGTCGATATGCGGAGAAATCGAGACGGATGCTCGGCGTCTGCGGCGCGAGAATGATCGCGAATCGTTGCAATCCCGCCGCCAGCCCCATCTTCCTAACATCCGCGGCGCCCGGAGCGTCGGCGGCAGTGGTCGGCCCGAGATCGATGGAAGGATCGGGACGCAACTCGCGCAACAACGCACGCATTTCGGCGAATGCCAATCGCGCCAGCTCCTCGATACGCCGCGCCCGCCGTTCGCCTTCCGCCGGATCACGACGCCACGCAGTCACGATGGACTGTGACATCAAGCTGATCGACGACAGCGCCTGACTGACCGCGTCGTGAAGATCGCGTGCGAGCCGCTGCCGCTCTCGCATCACCGCGGCTTGCCGGGCTTCGCGAGACAGACTCACATTCTTGATGGCCACCGCCAGATGGTCGGCGATGATTTGTATGCTGGCGACATCGTCCTCGTCGAAGGGATTCAGCCCTTCGATGTTGATGCAGCCGAACACTTCCTCGCCGAGCACGATCGGCACCGCCAGCTCGGTTCTGACATTCACCGACACCAGCGGCGGCACGTAGCGGGGATCCTTGCGCACGTCATTGACGATCTGTGCGATACGCATCGTCACGGCGGCGCCGGTCACTCCCTGGCTGATCGGTAGTTTTCGCGGCCGCTCGACCATGTCCGCGTACGAGCCCGCATGGCCCTCGAACAGCAGATAGTCCTCGTCGTCCCGATATAACAGAGGAATGACGACGTTGGGATAGCCGAGATGCTCATGGATCACTTGCGCAGCAGTGGCGCAGAGTTCGTTTGCATCCAGACCGGCGGTGATGACGCGCGAGATGTGCGCGATCAGCGTCATGCGTTCGGTACGACGTTTCTCACGCTCGTAACGCATCGCGTTTTGAATCGCGATCGCCGCGTGGCGCGCGAACAGCCGTAACATATCGAGATCAGCGTTCTTGAACTTGCGTGGCGGACGCGCACCGATTCCAAACACGCCGAGCAGCCCGCCGTTCGGTCCCGGAATGGGCACGCCGATGACTGTGTTCTCACGTAGATCCGGCAACGAGATGCGCTCCAACTCGCCGTAACGCTCGGCAAGCACCGGGCGACCGGTCGCGAGCACGCGCCCGATCAAGCCTTCGCCCGGCTCGAACTCCAGGCCCAGCTCGCTCACCGGCAGTTGATGGATGGCCTCGATTTGCACTGTGTGGCTGCGAGGAACATACAAACCGATCGCGCCGTCGTCCGCGCCGAGCAGATCGCAGGCGCGCGTGATGATGCTGGTCAACAACGGACGCAGCTCCAGCTCACGCGCGATCTCCTCCAGAATGGCGCTGAACGGCTCGCTCATGGCGGGCAGGTCGCGACCTTCGAAGGGCAGAATTCCGGGGTTCACAAGGAGCGTCCGCGCGGTGATGGGCCGAGTATTTGCCTCGCGCAACCTGCGTTCAATAGGCGTAAAGGAGCACTGACTTTAGTCAGAACAGCGCACTACCTATGGGGCTAAGTGCGATGAGGGTACAAAACCAGCGGTAACAATGAGCCGATGAGGTTGCGCACGGCGTCGCGTTCGCGGCCCACCATCTTGCGGAGTTGATTGCCGATGATGGCGTCGCCGAGGCCCGCGACAGCGACGAACAAGGTCGCGGCTGTGATGCGTTCATGCATGAGCCTGGCGTCATTCGTTTCGGCGCCTCGCTCGACACTGTCGATGTGATCCCGCACGACTTCGCCGATGGGCGCCAGGTGCATGGATTCTCCGGACAGCACCATCCACGCTGCGAGCCGGGCCGCGCCGCCCTGGTCGAAGGCGTCGAACACGATGTCGACGAAATCTTTCATCTCGCCCTTGCCCGCCCGCAAACGCATCACCGCCGACTCGATGGTCGCGGTCAGCTCGCTGACCATCTGGCGCATCAGCTCGGACTGCAGTCCTGCCGCCGAGCCGAAGTGATGGATCAGATTGGTGTGGCTCATTCCTAAGTCGGCCGCGACGGCCTGCAGAGTGATGGCGTTCGGGCCTTCGGCGAGCAACAGCCGCCGGGCCGAAGCCAGTGCCAGAGTGCGCGCCTCTTCCGGGGTCCGGCGAATGCGAGGCGCGCCACCTTTGGCGGCCGCTCGCCCGGATGCTGGTTTCTTGGCCTGAGACACTATTGACAACACTCTCAATAAGAATTTTTAATACGCGGCAGCCCGCTCAGGAGCTTGGTTCATGGGTACATCCACCCCGGCCGATTTGACGATCACACCGCGCGATCTGCGGCTGGATCGTAATGCCAGCCGTGCCCGATGGTGGCATGGCGGCGACCCGGTGGCGACCGCGTATTTCAACGCGTTGTCGGCCTCCTTCCCCCAGGGCGAAACATTTTTCATCGACTCGGTGCGTCGCTATCGGGACCGCATCGACGGCGCGCTCCGCGAGCAGATCGACGCTTTCATTCAACAGGAAGCCGCGCACACGCGTGAGCACGTCGTGTTCAATCGTCTCATCAAGGCCGCGGGTTATGACACGTCGTTCATGGACTCGGAGATTCGCCGTCGGCTCGATATCGCCCGCTCGCGTCACCCGGTCGTGCAGCTGGCGATCACCGTCGCGCTCGAACACTTCACCGCCATCATGGCGCACTCGTTACTGACAGAGAAACATCCGCTGCCGGGCGCGCCCGAGGAAGTGCTGCGCTTGTGGCAGTGGCACGCGATCGAAGAGATCGAACACAAGGCGGTGGCTTATGACACATTCCTCGCGGTCACGCGCGAGCTGTCGTCATTCAAACGCTGGGCGTTGCGCAGCCAGGTGATGCTGCTCATCAGCCTGCAGTTCTGGCACTCGAACACTCAGCGCATGGCGGATTTCTTCAGACAGGATGGCATGAACACGCCGCGCACCTGGTGGCGGGTGTGCAAATATTTGTTCTTCGCACCGGGCATGGTCCGCAAGGTTTTCTGGCCTTATATGAGCTTTTTCCGGCCCGGCTTTCATCCCTGGGATCACAACGATCGCCCGCTGGTCCGCGAGTTCGAGCAACGTTTGCGCTTAGCTGACTCGTCGGTCAACTAGCCAGCGCCGTTCAAGCAGGATTCGACCGCGCTCCAAACAAATAATTCCCGGGCGCGGCACCCGGAATGTGCTTACTACGACATTTCTTCGCACGAGCGCAGATTCGTATCCGCGTGCGTGCGACGGCATGTGCGTCACCAAGATGAAGTCGCGCGCGCGAGTGATCGAAAATCAACTCGGGAGAAATCATCGATGACTGCGACGACGATCAATACTTTTCCATCGCTGCACCATTGGAGCTCGCCCCGCAGCTGGGCGCTGGCCATCATCGTGCTGCTGCACGCGGGGTTCTTCTGGCTGCTGACCCACGGCATATCGGTCTCCATCCCCAATGTATTCAAAACTGCGCCACCGGTGTATCTGCCGAGCGACCCACAGCCGACGCTACCGCAGCCGAAGCCTGTGATCGACGTCAAGATACCCATCACACCGGATGTCATTCACGTACCGCCGACGCCGATCGATTTCGGTTCGGACGAGCCTAACAACGCGCCGGTCATCGTCGCGCCGCTGCCTACCACACCGGGCAGTTTCGTCGGCCCGGGTGACGTCAGTCCGCCGGAACCCGTTGTGGTCGAACCGCGCATCGACACGCGTAGCCTGTTGAGCGAGCCGTACTACCCGCCGCAGGAAATCCGCCTCGGCCACGAAGGCACGGTACTGCTGTCGCTGTACGTCCTGGCGAATGGACGCGTCGGCGAGGTGAAACTGGAGCGCTCCAGCGGCTACACCCGGCTCGACGACTCGGCAATACGTGAGGCGAAGCGATGGCGCTTCCTGCCCGGGACCCGCGACGGCGCGCCCTTCGCGATGTGGAAACAAATGCCGGTGACGTTCCGTTTGAATCAGTAACCTTCGTCGAGTGCCGGCGTCGACACGCCGGCACTCTCGCCCCAGCGAAATACCAATAATCCAACGTCTGTCACCACGACAGACGAAAACATTTGTTCAGCTTCAGTCCTGGGAAGCTGCCGAGAAATCGCACCGCACTTCGCCGTTCATCTCCCGCCGGCGCAATTGAAATCCCATTTTGGTATCGGCACGGTCCCGCACGCACCGGGCAACTCATTCGTGTTGTTCGACGTGCACGCTACAGGAGAGGGCAATGGACACCGATTCCATCGAGATGATCGACCTTGGCGAC
>JBEVKA010000582.1:0-4933 GCA_040509855.1 Steroidobacter sp. | reverse complement strand
CCGGGTGTCGGCCCGGAGCATGCATTGCTCGCGAGTATCGGGCGCGTGCAGTACGCGGCCATCGAGGACGATGCTGCGCTCGCAGCGCTGGCCGAATGCTGCCAGTGCGAAGGCATCCTGCCTGCGATCGAATCGGCGCACGCGCTGTTCGGCGCCAAGCGCTACGCGCAGGCGAACCCGGGCAAGCGGATTCTCATCGCACTGTCCGGCCGCGGCGATAAAGACATGCCGACGCTGCAACGAACTCTGTTGAAGGATGTGCTGTGATGTCCGCACGCCAAGTGAATAAAGAGACCATCAGCGTCGCGATTCGCAATCGTCGCGCCACCGGCCAGCCTGCGCTGATCGCCTACATCACCGCGGGCTTTCCTAAAAAAGAAACATTCATCCAGCAGCTGAATACCGTCGCGGCAGCCGCGGACGTAGTCGAGATCGGCGTGCCGTTCACCGACCCCATGGCTGACGGCACGACCATTCAACGCTCCAGCCGTGTCGCGTTGGAGCAGGGTGTGTCGTTACGTTGGATCCTGCAGGAGCTGGCGCGCGCCGATGTGAAGCCGACAGCGCCGCTGTTGCTGATGAGCTATCTCAATCCATTGCTCGCCTACGGCGTGGACAAGCTGCCCGAGGACGCCGCTCGCGCCGGCATTTCGGGTTTCATCGTTCCCGATCTGCCGTACGAAGAGAGTCACGAGCTGCGCAATGCACTCGATGCGCGCGGGCTGGCGCTGGTTCAGTTCGTAACGCCGGTGACGCCGACCGAGCGTATGCAGATGCTCTGCGACGGCAGCGGTGGGTTCATCTATGCCGTGACCATGACGGGCACGACTGGCAAGAACGTCGCCGTGCCGGAAGAAGTGCTCGAATACTTCCAGCGCGTGAAGAAAATTTCTCCCGTACCGGTGTGCGCGGGCTTCGGCATTCGCAGCCGTGAGCAAGTTCAGCGGCTAACGCCGTACATCGACGGCGCCATCGTCGGTTCGGCATTGGTCGAGGTGCTGGAGCGTGGCGAGGACCCGGCGCAATTCCTACGCTCGTTGCGTGACTGATGAGTTCGCAACAGTACACTGTCGTGTCGTGGCGACAACCTATGTTTATATGATGTGACAACGACACTGGTATCCGCAGTGTCGGTCGATCGGCCACTTGCTTTGCTGCCGTGACTCCGGGAACAATCCCGCTCCTCTTTTTCAGCGGCGCCCGCCGCATCCACGATCAGCGGCGAGGGACAATGGCGTCGAATTCTTCAGGCTGGTTCGCGGGATTGTTTGGTACCAAGAAGTCCGCCGCCACGGGCAATCCGTATCACGCGGTATCCGTGCTGCCGGGCGACGATGCCTGCCCCGCCGCCCGTCGATTCTCCGGACAACGCATCCTGTCGCGCCAGGCTCCACGGCTGCCATTGTCGAGCTGTAACGCCAAAACCTGCACGTGCCGCTTCAAACATCACAAGGATCGCCGCTCCGGACCGCGACGGAATAGCGACGTGGGAATGGTGACATCGGCATTTCCGGGAAGAGAGCGCCGCCAGTCACGCGGCCGCCGCGCCGAAGATCGAGTCCAAATTTAAAGGCTGCCGGCGACGTTGCGCATCGAGTCGGGCGTGAAGGCCGAAAGTCGGCTCTGAGTGCGCAACATATCGGCTTCGGTGAGATCCGGCCGGCCAGCGCGCATCCGCTCGACGATCGCTTCGAAGGCATGCGCCGGCACCGCCGGACTGCAAAAGAAACCCTGATATTGATCGCAGCCCAGCTCGCGCAGGAAGCCGAGCTGTTCGGCTGATTCCACGCCTTCGGCAACCACGCGCAGGCGCAGGTTGTGCGCGAGGGAAATGATCGCTTTGACGATCGACGCATCGTCCGGGTTCGACAACAGATCGCGCACGAAGCTGCGGTCGATCTTCAGCTTGTCGAGCGGGAAGCGACGCAGATAACTCAGGCTCGAATAGCCGGTGCCGAAGTCGTCGATCGAGATGTGCACGCCCATGGTGCTCAGGATCTGCAGCGTCGATGCGGACTTCTGCGCGTCGTCCATGATCGCGCTTTCGGTGAGTTCCAGTTCGAGATAGCCCGGTTGCAAGCGCGCCTCGGTCAGCGCCGAGCGCACCACAGCCGCCAGGTCGGCATGACGAAACTGTTTGGCCGACAAGTTCACCGCCATGCGCACGGGTGACATTCCGGAATCGAGCCAGCGCCGCACCTGACGGCAGGCTTCGCGCAACACCCACTCGCCGATCGGCACGATCAAGCCGGTCTCTTCGGCAATAGGAATGAATGAATTGGGTGGCACCAGGCCGCGAGTCGGATGACGCCAGCGAATCAAAGCCTCGGCGCTGCGAATGCGGTTGGTGCCGATATCGACTTTCGGCTGATAGTGCAGTTCGAGTTGTCCCAACTCCAGCGCGCGTCGCAGATCGTTTTCCAACGCCAGGCGCTCGTCCGCAGCGGTCGACATTTCCAGGGCGTAGAAACGAAAGCCGCCGCGATTGGCTTCCTTCGCACAGCGCAGGGCGGTCTCCGCCCGACGCAACAACAGATCGAACGAGTCGCCGTCCATGGGGAACATCGCGATGCCCATGGTCACTGAAATATGAATGTCGAGCCCGTCGATCGTGAACGGCTCGCGGATCGCTTCGAGCACTTTGTGAGCAACGATTTCAGCGTCGCGCGGACCACGCATGCCACGCGCGATGATGGTGAACTCGACGCCCGCCAGGCGTCCCAGCACATTGCTGTAACCAAGCGCGGGGCGCAGTCGTTCGACCAGCGCCAGCAACAGCTCATCGCCGGCTTGATGACCCAGCGAGTCGTTGATCGCCTTGAGCCGGTCGACGTTCAGCACGATGACGGCGAATTCATTGCCGCTATGACGCGCATCGTGCATCGCCTGGGCGGCGACCGCGGCGGCGGTCCGGCGGGTGGGTAAACCAGTCAACGGGTCGGCGCCGTCACGGCGACGCAGCACGCGCTCACGATGCAGCTGGATGGCAAACCACGCGGCAATGATCGAGGGTCCGATCAGCACCGCGAAAATCGGCAGGTAAGCCAGCCAGTGTTGAAAAGTCCCTTGCATGTAACAGGTAGCGTAAAGCGTCTCGATCGTGCCGTCCGAGAACATATCGGGCATGGGGCGTCGGGCTTGAGCCGATCTGCCCCTAAGAGCAGTCCCTCGGTCGGGCGGGGGGCGCGAACTGTGCGCTGGCTCTCAGTTGCAACGATTAACTTAATCGCTCGGGGTAGAATTGGGCCATGCGATCCATCTGCGTGTTCTGCGGCTCCAGCCCCGGCAATCGTCCCGAGTATTTGCACATGGCGCGTCAGGCCGGACGCCTGATCGCGGAGCGCGGGCTTACGCTCGTGTACGGCGGCGGCAGGGCCGGCCTGATGGGGGCGCTGGCGGATGCCGCCCTGGCGCACAGCGGGCGCGTGGTCGGCGTGATTCCGCAAATGTTGCTCGATCGAGAAGTGGGCCATTCGGGCCTGACCGAGCAGCATGTAGTCACGACGTTGTCGGAACGCAAGCTGCTCATGGGCGAGCTGTCCGACGCGTTCCTGACACTGCCCGGCGGCATCGGCACGCTGGATGAATTGTTCGAGGCCTGGAGCTGGACGCAGCTGGAATTACAGCGCAAACCCAGTGGATTGCTGAATCACGGCGGCTACTACGATCACCTGATTCAGTTCCTGGATCACGTGACCTCGGAAGGGTTCCAGCGGCCCCGACATCGCGCGGCCCTGCTGGTGGACACTGAGCTCGGGTCGCTGCTGGACCAGCTGACGGTGGCTGCGTCGTAAGCGCCGATTCCTTGTCTTGACACCCCGCAACGGACCCATCAGCCTTCCGGCCCGCGAGCGCCACACTCGGCGTTTCTGACGTGTTGAGAGGAAGTTCATGCTCCGGACCATGCTCCAGGCCAAGCTGCATCGGGTGCGCGTCACCCAAGCCGACCTCGAATACGAGGGCTCGTGCGGCATCGATGAGGCGCTGCTGGAAGCGTCCGGGCTCCGGGAGAATCAGTACATCGAGCTCTACAACATCAACAACGGCGAACGTTTCTCCACGTACATCATCAAGGCGCCACGCGGTTCAGGCGCAATCTCGCTGAACGGCGCGGCCGCACGCAAGGCCATGGTGGGCGATCTGCTCATCATCTGCGCGTACTCGGTTTACTCCGAGGCCGAGCTGGAAAAGCACGAGCCAATCGTGGTGCTGGTGGACGAGCACAACCGTCCGCGCATCAAACCGCTCCGCGCGGCGTCTTGAGGGCGTCGCGCACATGGAGCTGATTACCTGGTTCATCGATTTCATCCTGCACCTGGACCGCCACCTCACCGAACTGGTGGCCGAATATCACATCTGGGTGTATGCGATTTTATTCCTCATCATCTTTTGCGAGACCGGCCTGGTGGTGACGCCCTTCCTGCCGGGCGATTCGCTGTTGTTCGCGCTGGGCGCGCTGGCAGCGGTGGATGAAACCGGCACGCTGAATGTCGCGCTGCTGTGGCTGCTGTTGATGTTCGCGGCCATCGCCGGCAATGAAACCAACTTCCGCATCGGCCGAGCCATCGGGCCGCGAGCGTTCAGCGGTCAATTCCGCTGGTTGAAGAAGGAATATCTCGACCGTACTCAGGCGTTCTATGACAAGCACGGCGGCAAGACGATCGTCCTGTCCCGGTTCATTCCCATCATCCGCACCTTCGCGCCGTTCGTTGCCGGTGTGGGTAACATGAAGCGCACGCGGTTCGCTGCTTATAACTTTGGCGGCGGCTTTTTGTGGGTGACCAGTTTCATCTGGGGCGGCTATTTGTTCGGCAACGTGCCCATCATCAAGAACAACTTCGGCATCGTGACGATCCTGATCGTCGTCATTTCGGTGCTGCCGGTGGTGTGGGGATTGCTCAAGCCACAGCCGGCGACTGGGGCGTAACTGACG
>JBEVKA010000581.1:0-4436 GCA_040509855.1 Steroidobacter sp. | reverse complement strand
GCCCGCGATTCACCAGATCGCCGACCAACCAGAGCGTGTCACGGGAGGGGGAGAAATCGAGCTCGTTCAGCAGGTGCCCGAGCTCATCGTCGCAGCCTTGAATATCGCCGATGGCATAAACGGCCATGGTGCGGCGGGTCCGATGGGCCTAATGCAGGAGCCCGGGCATGGCCAAGGTGAACGGCGCGATCGGCGCATCGAAGTGCGCACCGTCGTCACCGCGGATTTGATAGCTGCGCTGCATCGCTGCGACCGGCGTTTCCTATTCCGCGCCGCTGGAATAGCGGAAGCCCTGGCCCGGCAGCAGATAAGGCTGTTCGCCGACGACGCCTTCGCCGCGCACTTCCTTCACTTTGCCGTTCGCGTCGGTGATTACCCAATGACGGGTCAGCAAACGTGCCGGCACCTGACCTTCGTTGCGAATGGTGATGGTGTAGGAAAAGGCATAGTGGCCTTCGTCGGGCTTGGATTGTTCGCCGACGTAGTTGGCGCTCACATCGACGCGAATCTTGTGCAGCGGTTCCGCGCTGTGATTCGCATCTCGCGCCGGGTGGTTGCCCGCGCTGGCGCCCTGATTGCGGCTCTTGGGAGGCGTCGTGTCTGTCATATCCGCTTGGCTGGCTGTGGCAAGACGAATTCTAGCAGTGTCGCGTTGGAATCTTGCCCGAAAAGTCACGCGGCCGGCACATGTCCCAATATCGACGAGTATTCCGCGCGCAGTCGATGCGCGTTATGTCGATTGAATCAATGCAGGCGGACCGCCAGCACGTCGCAGGGCGCGGCGTGGAGAATCGTGTCCTCGGTGAAATTCAGCAGGATCGCGAGGCCATGACGCTCGCGGCTGCCGAGCACGATCAAGTCGGCGTTCAGGCGCTGCGCGGTGCGAATGATTTCGCCCTTGATGCCGCCGGTCTCCACCAGCTGACGACTCTGCGAAAGGTTCAGCTGCTGGGCCAGTTCGGCCAGACGCTGACGCGCGCGCTCGACCAGCTCACCTTCGATTTGCACCGTGGGCAGCAGCGCTTCGCCCATGGGTTCGACCGGCACGTATTCGACCACGTGCAGCAGTGTGATCTGCGATCCGTAACAGGCGGCGATCGCCTTGGCCCGCTCGCCGATGACGCGACTGTCCTCGGAGAGATCGACCACCAGCAGAATGTTCTTGTAGTCGGTCATTTGCCGTCCCTCCGACATTGCTTGGCGAATCTGCCACGCCATTATAGGCGTAAGGTTCGGGCGCGCTTCAATGTGGATCGTCGTCGTCGTCGGAAGTTTCGGCAACTGCTGGCGCGTTTCGTTGCAAACGAAGACCGAGTCGCGCGCTCAGCGCAGCGAACTGCGATGGCGCGAGCACTTCCGCCCGCAGCGAAGGATCGATGCCGGCGGCGATGATGTCGTCGGTCTCGAGCAATTGCTTGAGCGAGTTGCGCAGCGTCTTGCGGCGTTGTGAGAACGCGGCCGCGACCACCGCCGAGTAGTTGCGGGGCTCGTCGATTTGCAGCGGGACTTCACGAGGCGTCAGCCGGACCACGGTCGATATCACTCTGGGCGGCGGCCGGAACGCGCCCGGTCCGATGTCGAATAGGGGCTCGACTTTCAGCCACGGCGCCAGCATCACGGTCAGGCGCCCGTAATGTTCCGAGTCGGGCGCGGCGGCCATGCGATCGACCACTTCCTTTTGCAACATGAAGTGCATGTCGAGGATGCGCTGGCGCTGTTCGATCAGATGGAACAGCAGCGGCGTGGAAATGTTATAGGGCAGGTTGCCGACCAGTCGCAGCCGTTCGCCACTGTGAATATCGGCCAGCGAGAATCGCAGTACGTCCGCGGAATGAATGTGCAGGCGGGGATCGTTTTGCGTGAGGTCGCGCAAATGTTTGATCGCGTCGCGGTCGATCTCGATCGCATGCAATTCGTTCAGGCGCGCCAGCAGCGGCAAGGTGATCGCACCCAGCCCGGGGCCGATCTCGACCATTCGATCCTGTGCTTCCGGCGCGATCGCGGCGACGATGCGCCCGATCACGCCGGGGTCATGCAGGAAGTGCTGGCCGAATCGTTTTCGCGGTTGGTGCATGAGTCATTCGCAAGGCCATCTGGAGCGCGGCGGCGAGGCTGCTGGCTTCCGCCTGGCCGGTGCCGGCCAGCGTCAGCGCCGTGCCGTGATCGACGGAGGTGCGCACGATGGGCAGGCCAAGGGTGATGTTCACGGCGTCGCCAAAGCCCGCGTATTTGATGACGGGCAGGCCCTGGTCATGAAACATCGTGAGCACGGCGTCGGCTTGTTTCAACATGTGCGGCGTGAACGCGGTGTCCGCCGGCGCCGGGCCGATCAAATTCAAGCCTGCCGCGCGCAGTCGTTGCAGCGTGGGTGCGATCACTTCGATTTCCTCGCGGCCCAGATGTCCCGATTCGCCCGCATGCGGATTCAAACCGCAAACCAGGATGCGCGGGGCAGGGATGTCGAACCGGGTTCGCAGGTCATGGTCGAGAATGCGTATGACTTTGGTCAGCAACTCGTCGGTGATCGCGGCGCTGACTTGTTGCAGCGGTAAGTGAGTCGTGGCGAGGGCGACGCGCAGCTCGGTGTTCGCGAGCATCATCACCGGGTAGGCGTGGGTGCGCTCGGCCAGATATTCCGTATGTCCGAAGAACGGCACGCCCGCGTCGTTGATGACGCTCTTTTGCACCGGGGCGGTGACCATCGCATCGAACTCGCCGGCGACACATCCATCCGCGGCGACGTCGAGCAGCTTCAAAACGTAATGAGCGTTGGCTGGATCGAGCACGCCGGCGCGCACCGGCTTTGCCGTCGGCACATGCAGAACACGCAGCGTGCCGCGTTTGTGTACGGCTCGCGAGTTGCTGGCGGAGTAGGGAGAGAGTTGCACGCCGAGGCGCAGTTGCCCGGCGCGTTGGCGTAACAGCTCGATGTCGGCGGCGACCACCAGATCGCAGGGCCAGTCATGACTCGCGATCGCTAGACACAGATCTGGCCCGATGCCCGCGGGTTCGCCCGAGGTGACGATCAGGCGGGGGAGGATCACCTCCGATATTGAGAGGACGCCGGGTTGTGCGTCCTTGGTCACATCCTGTATTCCACGAAGGCTTCGTCGCGCAGGCGGCGCAGCCACAGTTCTGTTTCTTCTTCGGCCTTGGCTTCGCGCAACTCGGCGAACGCGCGCTGGCGGCGCAGGTCTTCGGTCGAATCGTGTTGACGACGGCCGAGCAGTTGCACGATGTGCCAGCCGTATTGAGTCTTGAACGGCTGCGAGATCTCATTCTCGCCCAACGTGGCAATCGCTTTTTCGAAGTCGGGGACGAACGTGCCCGGACCGGCCCAGCCGAGATCGCCGCCGTCGGCGGCCGAGCCCGGATCCTGCGAAGTCACCGCGGCGATGGCAGCGAATTCTTCCTTGCCGTCGATGACACGCGTGCGAATGTTCGCCAGTTTCTGTTGCACGGTCTGATCGTCTTCCAGCTCGTTGGTGCGCAGGAGGATGTGACGTGCGTGAACCTGTGCGATCACCGACTGCTGCACGCCGCCGCGCACTTCATTCAAACGAAACAAATGAAAGCCGCTCGGAGTGCGAATAGGCTCGGAGGTCTGGCCCGGCTTCATCTTCGGCACTTGTTCGGCGAGGATGGATGGCAGCTGCGAGCCGCGGCGCCAGCCGAGCGAACCGCCTTCGATGTTGGTGCTGCTGTCCGAGAAGGTCACCGCGAGCTGCGCGAAATCGTCGCCACCCTGCGCCTTGTTGTAGACATCGCGAGCACGCGCTTCGCGAGCTTCGATCTGCTCCGGCGACGCGCTCACCGGCACCGAAATGAGAATGTGAGAAACGTTGTACTCGGCGTTGCGATCCGGTGCGTTCTGCTGCCGGGTCATGAACTGTTCGAGCTCGCGCGGCGACACATTGATACGGCCGATCACGTCGCGCTGACGGAGCAGCTGCAGGGTCATCTGGCGACGGATTTCGTCGCGGAAGGTGCGGTAATCGAGACCTTGCTGGGAGAGCGCCTGTGGGAGGTCGGCGAAACCGATGTTGTTGCGGCGGGCGACATCGTCGAGCGCGCCGTTCAACATTTCATCGGACACCTGGATGCCCAGCTTGTTGGCGCGCTGGATCTGGATCTCCTCGACCACCAGACGTTCGAGGATCTGCTGACGGAGCACATTGCGCGGCGGCAGCTCGGTCTTTTGCTGACGCAGACGCTCGGTGATCTCCTCGGTCTGCTCCTCCAGCTGGCTGTCGAGCACCACGCCGTCGTTGACGATGGCAGCGATGCGATCGAGCAGCACGCCGTTGGCGGAAAGCTCACGGGTCTGAGCGCTGGCGACGCCGGTCAGCGCCGCGCCAGCCAGCAGTGAACCCAACAGGCAGCCCCGAAAAAATTGGCCGAGCAAATTCATGTGTTTAGTAGTCCCGTTCGTCTTC
>JBEVKA010000580.1:0-6058 GCA_040509855.1 Steroidobacter sp. | reverse complement strand
TTCCACACACCGGACACGTCTTTCACTTCGGCCTGACCGCCGAGCTTGCCTTCGGTACCGACTTCGCGCGCCACGCGCGTCACTTCGGCCGCGAAGCCGTTGAGCTGGTCGACCATTGTGTTGATGGTCTCCTTCAGCTGCAAGATTTCACCCTTCACGTCGACGGTGATCTTGCGTGACAAGTCGCCTCGCGCCACGGCGGTAGTCACTTCGGCGATGTTACGAACCTGGCCGGTGAGGTTGGCGGCCATGGAGTTCACCGAGTCGGTGAGATCCTTCCAGGTGCCGGCGACGCCGGGCACCACCGCCTGACCGCCGAGTTTGCCTTCGGAGCCGACCTCACGCGCCACGCGCGTCACTTCGGAGGCGAACGAACGCAGCTGATCCACCATCGTATTGATGGCTTCCTTGAGCTGCTGAATTTCGCCACGGACGTTCACTGTGATCTTGCGCGACAAGTCGCCGCTGGCGATGGCGGTCGCGACTTCGGCGATGTTTCTCACCTGGCCGGTGAGGTTGCCGGCCATGGAGTTCACGTTGTCGGTAAGGTCCTTCCAGGTGCCGGCGGCGCCGGGCACGGACGCTTGACCGCCGAGCTTGCCTTCGGTGCCGACTTCGCGCGCCACGCGCGTCACTTCCGACGTGAACAGACCCATCTGCTCGATCATCGTGTTGACGATCGTCGCCGAGCGCAGGAACTCACCCTTGAGCGGACGGCCGTCGACTTCCAAGCGCACGGTTTGCGACAGGTCGCCCTTGGCGACGGCGGTGATGGTGCGTGTGACTTCGGTGGTCGGCCACAGCAGGTCGTCGATCAAGGTATTGATCGAGCCTTCCATGTCGCCCCATGCGCCGGAGCGGCGATCGATGGTCATGCGGTGGCGGGTCTTGCCTTCTTTGCCGACCAGCTGGCCGGCGCGAGACATTTCCTGTGCCAGGCGCTGATTGGCGCCGATGATCTCGTTCAACGTCTCGGCGACTTTGCCCTCGATGCCTTCATAGTCGCTGGGCATGCGCACCGAGAAGTCGCCGTCCCGAACTGCCTGCAGGGTACGCAGCAGGCCCTTGAGATCGAAGTGCTGAGAGGGCGGCGGCGCGATGTTCGAATTCGATTTTGCCGCTCCACGCGCGGAAGCCTTGGCAGTCCGTTGACGAACTCTCGCTGTCGTTTGCATTCGAGCTCCGAAAACCGATGACGCAATAAATAGGCAGGAAAGGACGATCGCGTGACCGGGCCCGAGACGCTCATGCTGTTCTGTATGCTCGGCGCAGCCACCGCCGCGAAGCTATCTAGAAGCAATGAAACGTGCAACCCTTACAGGAGCTTAGAATCACACTTTAAGCGTCCTCGAGAAATAATTACCGGCTCGTGGAACTTTACCGACGTAGATGCGTTGGTGCAGGTTCAGCGGGTGACACGACAGATAAGAAAAGGCGACGCCAAACGATGGCAGCAGGGGCGATCCCCAATGAAGTCGAGCAGTTCCTACTCGCCGCGATCGATACGGTGCCTCACCTGGAGGCGCTGCTGCTGATTTTCCAGAATCCGGCGACGCCGTGGTCGGTGCACGATCTGGCGGCTCGCATTTATGTGAGTGATTTACATGCAGGCGCCGTGCTGGACGAACTGGCGCGGCGACAACTGATCGTCACCACACAGTCGAATCCTCCGCTGTATCAATTCATCGCTCGCTCCCACGCGGAGACCGAGCTGCTGAACAAAGTGGCGCACGCCTATCGCACCCAGCTCGTGCAGGTCGCGCGTTTGATTCACTCCAAACCCTCCGCGTCGGTGCGCGACTTCGCGCGGGCATTCCGGCTCAAGGACCGAGATTAATATGCTGGCAGGTCTGGTCTATCTGTTGGGGACCTTGGTGACGGCGCTGTGCGCTGTACTCCTGCTGCGCGGTTTCGCGCGTTCGCGCAGCCGGCTGCTGCTGTGGAGCGGCCTGTGTTTCAGCGGGCTCACGCTTTCCAACGCGCTGCTGTTCGTGGACCTGCAGGTCTATCCGGAGCTCGATCTCTATATGTGGCGGTTGGGTACGGCCGCGGCCGCCATGTCGTTGCTGGTGTACGGTCTGGTATTCGAGAGCGAATGAGCCATGATCGAAGGATTTCTGCTCGGCGTGATCGTGACGGCGTCGCTGACCGCGGCGGGGTTCTTCTGGCGGTTCTATCGCCAGACGCGCGACCGGCTGTTCCTCGCGTTCGCGGGCGCGTTTTGCATCGAGGGCATCAATCGCCTGGCGTTCCTGTGGATCGATAATCCCAACGAGGGCCGGCCAGCGATCTATGTGGTGCGGCTGGTGGCATTCATGCTGCTGCTCGGGGCGATCATCGCCAAGAACCGCTCGTCAGCGCGGCGCTCGTGATCGCGCATCGACACAAAGTCCTGTTCAGCGTCATTGGGGCCGTGGCATTGGTGGTGCTCGGCGCCGTCGTCTCGATGGTGATCCTGCTGTCGGGTGCATACAGCACCGCGGCCACCAAGCAGCACTTTCTCATCACCTATCGAATTCTCGAGCTGGGGCTGAAATATTCGGTCGCGAGCAACGCGGCGGACATCGTCGTGCCGGATCTGAAGCGCGTGGCCAATGTCGAAGTGGGGCACGCGTGCTATCGCGAACACTGCGTTCAATGTCACGGCGCGCCGGGTGTGGCTCGCGATCCGCTCGGTCGCGGCCAGCTGCCGTCACCCAGCAGCCTGGAACAGTCCGCGCGCGAATGGCCGTCCTCGCACCTTTTCTATGTGACTCAGCAGGGCGTGCGCATGTCGGGCATGCCGGCGTGGGAATTCAGGATCTCGGAGCAGGGATTGTGGTCCACCGTGGCGTTCCTGAAGCGCATGCCTACCATGACGGCGGCCGAATACAAACAATTCACGGCGTCCAGCGCCAATGCCGAGTGTCCCAAGCCAACGACCGCTGGCGTCTATTCGAACGAGCGCGCGCAGCTCATGTTACGGCAGTACGCGTGCGACAACTGTCACATCATCGAAGGCATGGTGGGGCCGGTCACGCACGTCGGCCCGTCGCTGGAGAACTGGCGAGAACGAAAATACATCGCCGGCGTGCTGCCAAACACGCCCGAGAATCTGGTGCGCTGGATCGTCGATCCGCAGGGCGTGAGTCCGCACACGCTGATGCCCGATCTCAAGGTGATCGAGCCTCACGCCCAGCACATGGCGCGCTATCTCATGACTGCGAGCGACTGATGCGCGCGGCGCTGATTGTTTCTTGCGCATTGTTGACGGCCTGTGCCGTGGACACAGAGCCGCTGCCGCAAGTCACTGGCGGAAATGCCGAGCGTGGGCGCGACGTGATTCGTGAATACGAGTGCGGCGTGTGTCACGTGATCCCAGGCATTCCGGCCGCCTCGGGACGAGTCGGCCCAGCGCTCGACGCCTATGCGCGGCGTCCATATATCGCTGGAAAGTTTCCCAATCAGCCGGAAACATTGGTGCGCTGGATCCTGGACGCGCCGGCAATGGCGCCGCAAACCGCCATGCCCGCGATTGCGATGTCACATCAGGAAGCGCGTGACGCCGCGGCTTATTTGTATGAGTCCGATTGAGATGCCGTCGCAAGCCTCGTCATCGGTGATTCATCCTGCGCCGAACAGCGGCGCCGAGCTGATCGACCAGCTCGGCACGGTGCTCTACGTCGGCGGCGCCGTGATCTTCGTGGTCGTCATGATTCTCGCGATCTGGGGCGTGTATGGCCGCGGGCGGACCATCAATCCGCAACGCTGGATCATCGGCGGCGGGCTGGTGTTTCCGGCGGTGACGCTGACGGTACTGCTGGTCTATTCGCTGGCGGTGGGGAACGCGCTCACCGCGATCGGCACTTCCAATGCGCTGCAGTTGTTCCTGGAATGTTTCGGTGGAGGAAATGCTGCTGCCAACGCTCGTGAACCCTCCAACGGTTTGCTGCGGATTCATGTCATCGGCAAGCAATGGTGGTGGGAAGTTCGCTACGAGCAACCCGGCAATGGCGAGCCGGTGGTGCTGGCGAACGAGATCCGCATGCCGACCAATCAGGCAGTGGAGCTGGTGCTGTCGAGCACCGATGTGATCCACAGTTTCTGGGCGCCATCGCTGGCCGGCAAGGTCGACATGATTCCCGGGCGCACCACGCGGCTGCGATTGCAGACGAGCGAGGAGGGAACGTTCCGCGCACTGTGTGCCGAGTATTGTGGCGGTCAGCACGCGTTGATGATGTTGTTCGTCGTTACGCAAGAGCCCACGGCGTTCAATGCATGGCTGGCGCAACAACGCGAACCTGCTGTCGCGCCGACGGATTCGTTTCTCACATTGGGTCACGACGCCTTCTTCAAGGGTGAATGTCACACGTGTCACACGATTCGCGGCACGCCTGCGAATGGCACGGACGGACCAGATCTCACGCATGTTGGCAGTCGCAAGTCGCTGGCGGCGGGCGTGCTGAACAATCACATTGGCACCATGGCGGGGTGGATCGCCGGGCCGCAGGAAGTAAAACCAGGTAACAAGATGCCGGAGACCAAGGCGTTCACAGGCGTTGAGTTGCGCGCGCTCTCGGCATGGCTCGGAAGTTTGCAATGAGTTCGGAGCCGCTGCCGAATTCGCTGCCTCGTCCTCCAGAGGAGCTGGAGCAGCTGCAAGCAGTGTGGCAACGGCCGCGGGGCTGGCGTGCGCTCACTCAGGTGAACAACACGGCCGTTGGACTGTGGTACATCGGCGCCGCGCTGTTGTTCATGGTGCTGGCGGGCATTCTGGCGCTCATCATGCGTGTGCAGCTGGCGGTGCCTGGGAACAATCTGGTCGACCACGACCTGTACAACCAGCTGTTCACCATGCACGGCTCGGTGATGATGTTTCTATTCGCCGTGCCGGTGATCGAAGCCATCAGCATTCTGTTGTTGCCAGCCATGCAAGGCGCGCGTGATCTGCCGTTCCCGCGGCTGTCCGCATATGCGTTCTGGGCTTATTTCGTCGGCGGGCTGGTGTTCTTCACCACGCTATTTTTCGATCTGGCGCCGGACGGCGGCTGGTTCATGTACCCGCCGCTCACCAGCTACGAGTTCTCGCCCGGACTGCGCACCGACTTCTGGCTGCTCGGTATCGGGTTCATCGAGATCTCGGCGATCGCGGGTGCGATCGAGATCGTCGTGGGCATCCTGCGCACGCGGCCGCCTGGCATGACGCTCGACAAGATGCCCATTTATCTGTGGGCGATGTTGATCGTCGGCGGGATGATAATTTTCGGCTTTCCGCCCGTGATCCTGGCCACGGCGCTGCTCGAACTGGAGCGTGCGTTTCACTGGCCATTCTTCATCGCGGGGCAGGGCGGTGATCCGCTGCTGTGGCAGCACCTGTTCTGGCTGTTCGGCCATCCGGACGTCTACATCATCTTCCTGCCGGCGGCGGGTCTGGTGTCGATGATCGTTGCGGCCATGGCGCGAACGCCGCTGGTCGGGTATCGATGGATCGTGGTGGCCATGCTGGCGACCGGGACGATCTCGTTCGCGCTCTGGGTGCATCACATGTTTGCGACCGGCATGCCGCATCTGTCGCTTAGTTTCTTTTCGGCGGCGAGCATGGCGGTGGCGATTCCCGCCGGGCTGCAAGTGTTCTCGTGGATCGCGACGCTGTGGCGAGGCAACGTGCAGCGCGCGACGCCGACTTATTTCCTGCTCGGTTTCTTCGGCGTGTTCGTGTTGGGTGGTCTGTCGGGTGTGATGGTCGCGGTCGTGCCGTATGACTGGCAGGTGCACGACACCTATTTCATCGTAGCGCATCTTCATTACGTACTCATCGGCGGCATGCTGTTCCCGGTGTTCGCCGGCATCTACTACTGGGCGCCGCTGATTAGTGGACGTCGCCTGTCCGAGAAAATGGGAACGTGGGCATGCGCGATCATGTTCATCGGTGTGAACCTGACGTTCTTTCCGATGCACATCTCCGGGCTGCTCGGCATGCCGCGCCGGGTGTGGACGTATGCGAGCGGCTACGGGCTGGAGTTGTTCAATCTGCTCTCGACCATCGGCGCATTCGTCTTCGCGCTGGGCATCGGCATCG
>JBEVKA010000579.1:0-5144 GCA_040509855.1 Steroidobacter sp. | reverse complement strand
CAGTACTGGGAATGGGATTTCCCGACGCAAGGCGAGCATCGCCACGCTCCGCAGGCGGATCTCGAACAGGAACTGCGGGAGATTCTGTCCGATGCCACACGCCTGCGTTTGCGCGCGGACGTGCCGGTCGGCGCGTATCTCTCCGGCGGTCTGGACTCTTCGACGCTGGTAGCGCTGCTTCAGGAACGCGTCCCACAAACATTGCGAACATTCTCCATCGGCTTCGACGACGCCGGTCTCGATGAATCCGTGCACCAACGTACAGTCGTCGACTACCTGCACACCTCGCACAATCACGTGCAGTGCTCGACGGCCGATATCGCGCGCATCTTCCCGCGAACCATTCGTCACAGCGAAATGCCCGTACTACGCACCGCTCCCGCGCCCATGCAGATGCTGTCGGGGCTGGTGCGCCGGTCTAATGTGAAAGTGGTGTTGACGGGCGAAGGCGCGGACGAGGTGCTGGGCGGTTATGACATTTTCAAGGAAGCCAAGGTGCGTCACTTCTGGGCGCAGCAGCCCGAGTCGACCTGGCGTCCGGCATTGTTGAAGCGGCTGTATCCGTATCTGAATCTGACGTCGGCGCAGAGCGCGGCGTACCTGAAGGAATTCTTCGGCGTGGGCCTGCAGAACCCGGCCGATCCGGTGTTCTCGCATCTGCCTCGCTGGGTGACCACGGCGCAATGCAAGCTGTTCTGGTCGGATGATTTTCGCGCTCGGGTCGATGGCTCGGCGGTGGAGCGTTTGCGCGATTCGCTGCCGTCCCGAGTGGGGACCTGGCATCGTTTCAACCGCGGCGAATATCTGGAAGCCAAGACGCTGCTGCCGAGCTATCTATTGGCCTCGCAAGGCGACCGCCAGCTCATGGCCAGCTCGGTCGAGGGCCGCTTCCCGTTCCTGGATCATCGCTTGATCGAGTTCGCCAACCGCCTGCACCCGCGTTATAAGATGCGCGTGTTGAAGGAGAAGCACCTGCTCAAGCAGGCCATGCGCGAACGGCTGCCAGCGGCGATTTTGCAGCGGCACAAACAGCCCTATCGCGCCCCGGACGCGGCTGCCTTTGTCGGGCCGCAGACGCCGGAGTATGTGAACGAATTGATGAGTCCACAGGCGCTGACGCGCACCGGCTATTTCGATCCCGACAAGGTCACGCGATTGGTCGCGAAGCTGCAACGGGCCAAGGTCCCGGCGGCGGCGCGCGACAACATGGCCTTCGTCGGCATCTTGTCCACACAGTTGTGGCACGCGCAGTTCGTCGCGGGCCAGAAATTCGAAGATTAGTTTTTCAAAACCGAGGAAATGGCTCATGACCGATGCGCTGCGCGAACAGATCCGCGCCTTCATCCTGGAAAATTACCTGTTCACCGACGACAAGTCGGCGCTGGGTCTCGATGACTCGCTGCTCGAGCGCGGCATCGTCGACTCCACCGGCATGTTGGAAATCATTTTCTTCATCGAAGAACAGCTGGGCGTGAAGGTGAAGGACGAGGAAATGATTCCGGACAACCTGGACGGCGTGAACAAGATCGCCGCGTTCGTTTCCAAGCGTCAGGCGGCCTGATCGGTCCATCCCATGAGTGCTTCGCTGGTTCATGACTTCGACTGGATCGCCCGGCAGATGCCGGGCTCACCGGCGTTGTCGTGGCATGGCGGCGTGTGGACCTATGCCGATCTGCAGCGGGCAGTCGGCGCCACGCAGGGAAGATTGATCGCCAGCGGCATTCGGTCGGGCTCGCGGGTCGCGCTGTTGATCCGCAACTCGCCACAATACGTGGCGAGTTATTTCGGCGTGATCGCGGCGGGTTGCGTAGCTGTGCCACTCAACGTTCAGGAGCGCGCCAGCGTGTTGTCGCGGCAGATCGAGCATGCGGACTGCAGCGCCGTGATCGCCGATCCTCAGCATCCGGAATGGACGGCGTTGAACGCAGCGATCGCCAGCAAAGCGCCGTTGATGATTGCTGTCGATCTGCAGCCGGGCACCGCGGGTTGCCTGGCGTTCTGCGCGGCCATGCATTCCGAAGCCGAGTTGAATCTGCCGGAGCTGCAACACGACGCGCCGGCGATGATGATCTACACCTCGGGCACAACGTCGCGTCCCAAGGGTGTGTTGTTGAGCAATGGCAACCTGGTCGCCAATGCTCGCGCCATCGCTGCTTATCTGCGCATCACCGCCAGCGACAAGGTGATGTGCGGACTGCCGTTTCATTTCTCGTACGGCAGTTCGGTGCTCAACAGTAATTTGATCTCGGGCGCGCAGCTGTTGCTGGAAGATAATTTCGCGTTCCCGCAGCAGACTTTGAAGCGCATGCAGGACGAAGGCGTCACGGGTTTTCCGGGCGTGCCTTCGACGTTCGCGCTGTTGCTCGGCCGCTGTCAGCTGACGGATTTCGATCTGAGCAAACTGCGTTACATCACGCAGGCCGGCGGCTCGATGCCTCGCGCGCAGATCGAGAAGCTGCGCCAGCAATTGCCGAACACCGAAGTGTTCATCATGTACGGCCAGACTGAGGCGACCGCGCGTTTGAGCTATCTCGCGCCGGAGCACCTGGAGAGCAAACTCGGCTCGGTCGGCATGCCGTTGCCCGGCGTTGAGATCGAAGTGCGCAGCGAAGGAAAGGTCGTGGCGCACGGTGAGGTTGGCGAGATCTGTGCTCGCGGTCCTAACATCATGCTGGGCTACTGGCGCGAGCCGGAACTGACGGCGCAGGTGCTACGCGACGGCTGGTTGCACACCGGCGATCTCGGGCACGTCGACGACGAAGGTTATTTGTATATCGACGGCCGCGCCGTCGAGATGATCAAGGTGGGCGCGTTCCGCGTCAGCCCGCAGGAAGTCGAGGAAGTGCTGGCGACGTTTCCGGGCGTCGAAGAAGTGGCAGTCACCGGCGTCGCCGATGAAATGCTCGGCCAGTCCATCAAGGCTGTGATCGTGCTGCGCGAAGGCGCACCGGCGGATCTGATGGGTGTGAAGGCGCATTGCCGCCAGCATCTCGCCAACTACAAAGTGCCGAAAATCGTCGAGTTCGCTGCGGTCCTGCCGCGCACGTCCTCGGGCAAGGTTCAACGTTTCAAACTGGCTTAAACCCTGATTTTATTAAGTAGAGAAGAGGTTGTTCATGGCACGCAAGCCGCTCGATGCATCAGTGCTGGAAATGGATAACGATCGGGTCATCGAGACGATCTGCACGCGCTTGCGCTCCATTTTGTCCAAAGACGTCGGTCGCCGTGGTTTCGTCGTCGCCATGTCCGGCGGCATCGACAGCTCGGTGAGCTCGGCGCTGTGCGTGAAGGCGCTCGGCAAGGAGCGCGTGTACGGCATGATGTTGCCCGAACGTGACTCCTCCGGCTTCAGCACCGCGCGCGGTCGCCAGCTGGCGGAACATCTCGGCATCCAGTACGAAGTGTTCGTCATCGCGCCGGCGCTCGAAGGCATCGGTTGTTACAAGTGGCGCGACGACGCCATTCGCAAAGTGTTCCCGCAATATGGCGAAGGCTGGAAGAACAAGATCGTCATCAGCGGCGGCCTGGACGGCCAGATCAATCACTTCCAGCTGGTGGTGCAGACCCCCTCGGGCGAGATCAAGCAGGAACGCCTTGGCCTCAAGGAATATCTGCAGATCGTCGCGGCCACCAACCACAAGCAGCGCATTCGCAAGACGGTCGAATATTTCCATGCCGACCGCTTGAACTACGCCGTCATCGGCACGCCGAACCGCCTGGAATACGACCAGGGCTTCTTCGTGAAGAACGGCGACGGCAGCGCCGACGTCAAGCCGATCGCGCACCTGTACAAGACCCAGGTGTACGCGCTGGCGCGTCACATGAAGCTGCCGCCGGAGATCTGCGCCGCGGTGCCGACCACGGACACGTACAGCCTGGCGCAGGGTCAGGACGAGTTCTACTTCGCGCTGCCGTACGCCAAGATGGACATTGCGTTGTACGCGCTCAACAACGGGTACAACGCCGAGGAACTTGCCAAGGCGATCGGCGTTACGCCGCAACAGGCGGCCAATGTGTTCCGTGACATCGAAGCCAAGCGCAAGGCGACGCGCTACATGCACATGAAGCCGGTGCTGGTGGAAGATCTTCCCGAACTGAAGCTTTGATATACCGTGGAACTATTGTTCTGGATCTGCGCGCTGCTGGTGGCGTATCCGTACGCCATCTATCCAGTCGTGCTGGTCGCCATCAACCGGCTGGGCGGACGCTCGGCTCACAGCGCCGATGTGCGTTACGAGCCGACCGTCACCGTCATCATGCCGGTTCACAACGAGGCGCGACGGATTGGCGCCAAGGTGGCCAACCTGCTCGCGCTCGATTATCCGCGGGAGAAGCTGCAGATCCTGGTCATCGGCGACGGCTGCACCGATGACACTCTGGAGCGCGCGACGGCGGCGGGGCAGGGCACCGTCACCGTAATCCCGCTCGCGGGTCGTGGCGGCAAAGCTTCCGGACTCAACGCTGGCTTGGAGCGTGCGACGGGTGAAATCATCGTGTTCACCGACGCGGGCATCATGCTGGACCGGCCTTCGCTGCGTAATCTGGTCGGTCACTTCACCGATCCGAGCATTGGCTGCGTCTCCGGCGAAGACTATATCGAAGGCTCGGAAACCGAAGGTTTGTACGGCAAGCTGGAGCTGCTGTTGCGTCGGGAGGAAGCGCGATTGCATTCCATCGCCGGCGCCAGCGGATGTTTCTATGGCCAGCGCCGCGAGTTGTGCGAACCGTTTCGGGCTGGCATGGCGCCGGATTTCCTTTCCGTGCTCAACACCGTGCGGCAGGGCAAACGAGCCTTGGCCGAGCCTCTCGCTCGCGGTTCCATGACGGCGACGTCGAGTCAGCGCGCCGAGTTCACGCGCAAGGTGCGCACGTTCCTTCGTGGCATCACTGCGTTGTTCGGCAATGTCGGACTGTTGAACCCGTTCAAGCATCCGGCGTTCTCTTTCATCTTGTGGTCGCATAAGTTGATGCGCTGGCTGGCGCCGATACCGATGGTGGGCTGCCTGGTGGCGGCCTGGCTGCTGCGTGGCGCTGCGTTGTATCTGGCGGTGTTCATCATCCAGGTCGTGCTGTATGTGGCAGCGGGAGGCGGTATGCTGTGGCCTTCGCTGGCCGCGGGGTTGAGCCTAGTGCGACTCACCGCC
>JBEVKA010000578.1:0-11966 GCA_040509855.1 Steroidobacter sp. | reverse complement strand
TACGGCGGCTCCAACGAAATTCAACGCAACATCATCTCCCAGATGATCCTGGGCCTGTGAGAGTCGAGTTCCATGGATTTCAATTTCAGCGAAGAACAGCAACTGCTCGCCGACACCGTGCAGCGCTTCGTGCGCGACACGTACTCGTTCGAAACCCGGCGGGAAATTCTCAGGAGCAAGGCCGGCTGGAGCCGCGAGAGCTGGCAAGCGCTTGCCGGTCTCGGCCTGACGGCGCTCAATGTTCCTGAGGAGCACGGCGGCTTGGGCAGCGGGCCGGTCGAGACCATGCTGGTGATGAATGCCCTCGGCGAAGGCCTGGTGGTCGAGCCGTTCCTAGCGGCAGCCATACTCACGCCGGTGTTGCTGACACGGCTGGGAGATAAAGCCGCCGCCGAACAACTGCTGCCGGACATCGCGTCCGGCGAGAAGATCGTCATCGTCGCGCATCAGGAACCGCAAGCGCGCGGCGAGATCAACTCCGTGTCAGTGCGTGCCGAGAAAACATCGAATGGCTATGTGCTCGATGGGGTTAAGAACGTCGTGCTCGGCGCCGACGCCGCCGATGAGTTATTGATAACTGCGCGCACCAGTGGACGCACCGCCGACAGCGACGGTGTCTCGATCTTTCGTGTCGATCCGAAAACGTCGGGCGTCACCATCAAAGCGTACGGCACATTCGATGGCCAGCGCGCCGCGGACATCGAGTTGAAGAAAGTTTCGGTGCCCGCCTCCAGCCTGATCGGCGGCGAAGGCAAAGCGTTCGTTGCCGTCGAAGCCGCGCACGAACAAGCGATCAGTGCACTGTGCGCCGAAGCCGTGGGCATCATGAAGGCCGTCAACGCGACTACGTTGGAATACACCAAGAGCCGCAAGCAGTTCGGTCAGCCCATCAGCCGCTTCCAAGTGCTCCAGCACCGCATGGCCGACATGTTCCTGCACAGTGAACAGGCGCGCTCGATGAGCTATCTCGCCGCGATCAAGTGTGTCGATTCGGATGCGAATGAACGACGTCGTGCGTTGGCTGCGGCCAAGGTCGTCATCGGTCAGGCGGGTCGTTTCGTCGGTCAGCAAGCCGTTCAGCTACACGGCGGCATGGGCATGACGGACGAGTTGATGGTCAGCCATTACTTCAAGCGGCTCACCGCCATCGACCTGACCTTGGGCGACGCGGACTTTCATCTGCAACAGTTCGCCGCCGCGACCAACGCGTAAGACCACGACTTCGCGGGTGACCGATCGGCGTCGGTCACTCGTGCTCGCCGATCATTTCAGCTTGTATATGAGTTTTTGTCCGCGGTCGGTCAGCGACTCGAGCGCGAGCCACTCGTTGCTGGGCGAATACCACAGATCGATCGACAGCTTCTTGTTCGTGCTGCGCAGCTCGTAACGACGTGCCTGCGTCTGCACTCCTCGCACGACGATCGACTCCGCGCCTGCATCGGTGATCTTGACCTCGATGTACTCGCCATCCTGCGAGTTGAGCAGTCGGGTCTGTTTCAACATTGCCGGATTCCAGTACGCGAACGTCAGCACGCACTCGCCAAGTGTCTTCTCGCCGCCGAGTGTCTGGACGACCGTTGCGGCATCCTGTCGCTGCACATCGACTTTATATTTCTTGCCGTTGTCGTCTGTCTTGGAGGCGAGCTTGCTGAGGCAATCACCGTTCCAATGCTCGACGTCGTGGTGATCGTATGTATACGCGGTCACGAACAATATCTTCACCGCCATGCGCGCCTGGCTGGTGAGTTGACGTTCACCGCTGCCACGCTCGACCAGATCGAAGCGATGCGTGCCGATCTCCTTGTCGTCGAGGAACACGCGAAAATCCCACGTGGCGTTGGCGAACGCCGCGACTGGCAGGATGCTCAACAGCGCGGCCGCCAGGCTGGTTTTGAAGTGTTTGTGAAATGCCCGCATGACTTCGACAGTAACGTGAACGGCGCAGGGTGCGCCGAGTCGTGTTCGCGTAGCAAGTGACTTCGGATGCTCGACAGCTACCTGTCGCCTGAGAGCTTCAGGCATTTGCCTGACAACAGCTCGCTTGTGCATTGCCCATTCGGACCGCGGCGCGGGATTTATACCGTGCTAGGATGCCGGCCGTTCGATGCTCGTGGAGTCAATCGTGCGTGAATCGTGGGCCGCATGGCTGTGTGCGCTCGGCGCCTGCTTGCTGGCCGCTCCGGCCGCGAGCATTGCCTCTTCGCCCGCGCCCGCCGGCAGCTCGAACTTCACCATTCAAATGCTGGATCCGGCAATCACCGATTCGTCCGCCGATCAGATCACCAGCGGCGCGCTCGATGAACGCTTCATTCCCTATAATTTCAGGACCGCGCGCAAGCTCGAACGCCCGTTCTGGCTACAACTGCGCGCCGAGGAAAGCTCCACGCCCGGCGTCGTACCGACGCTGAACATCAGCAAGGGACGCCACCTTCACATCCAAGCCTTCGCGATCGAAGACGGGCGTGCCGTGTCACTGCGAACCGCTACTCAGTTGCCCGGCTTCCGCGGCATGCACCAGATCGTGTTCGCACTTCCGGATCGACTCACCGCGGGCCAGCTGTTGTATGTGCAAGTGGAGCCGCGAGGCAAAGGCTGGGAAGGCTTGGACTTCTCCACATCGACGTTGGAGCAAACACTCGCGACCGGCGCCGAACACGCACGCATGATCGCGCTTTCTTTTGGCGCACTCACGGCGATGGCCCTGTCATCGCTATTGATCTGGCTGGTGCTGTCCGATCGCTTGCTGCTGCTGTATGGAAGCCTGTTTTCGCTGCAAGCTCTCTACATCGCATACCTGTCCGGCCAGGGATTCGAGTGGCCGCTGCTCTCGCTGGCTTTGCCGGTGCTCTCGTACACGTGGAATGTGACGGCGGCGCTGAGCGGCGCGGCGGCCTGTTTGTTCGTGCGTGAGATCGCCGACCTGCGGTTGTACTCGCCGCGCGTTCACAAAATCTTCGGCTGGATGGCCGGCACCTTCGTGGTGCTCGCGTTCGCCAACCTCGCGCAGCACATCGGCCTTGGCCCATTGGTCGCAACCATCGGCAATCTGGTGTTCCTCGGCGCGGCGGTCTTCACGCTGATCGTCGCCTTCCTCGCCTGGCAGCGGGATAACCGCGCCGCCGGCTGGTTCCTGATCGCATGGGGATTGCTGGAAGGGTTCACCATCGCGACCGCGATTCGCCTGCTGGTCACCGATCCGGAAGGCGCCGAAGGCCTGCTCTATTATGGGCTGCCTCTGTCGATGGTCTCGGCGGCAGTGCTGATCGCGTTGGGCGTGGCCGACCGATTGCGTGACCAGCGTCTCGCTTTGTCGGACGCGGAGAAGCGAGCGCAGACCGATCCGCTGACCGGCGTATTGAATCGCCGCTCGCTCGTGGAGCGCCTGGAAGCCGCCTGCCTGCGAGCCCGTGCTCGCGGGTTGCCCATCGCGCTGCTGTTCATGGACCTGGATCACTTCAAGGAGATCAACGACTCCTATGGTCATCCGGCTGGCGACGCCTGCCTGCGCGCCATCATCGACCCGATTCACGCCGAGCTGCGTCAGTCAGATGTCATCGGCCGCTATGGCGGCGAGGAATTCGTGGTCATTCTCAGCAGCGCGGACGTGTCGGCAGCCCAACCCATCGCCGAACGCATCCGTAACCGGGTGTCCGAAGTGCGCGTCGAAGGCTTCGGCGACCCGATCCGGCTCACCTGCAGCATCGGCGTCGCGACCAGCGATACCCTCGGCGTATGGGGTGAACACCTCATCGCCCGCGCGGACGCCGCCGTCTACGATGCCAAAAGATCAGGTCGGAACCGGGTTCAGATCGCCGGCGCCGTGCCGATCTAGGGAACGATCGCGTGCCGGCGCTGCCGAACCTCGCGCCCATTCCGGGCGGTCGGCGCCGCTACCGATCGGTGTAGTTTTTCCGCCTAAGCCTTGGATTTTGCAGAACCAGTCACCATTTCAGGCCGCCTGCTCGACCCCTCCCAGGAAACCGGAAGGGCCGCCAGCCGCGAACTGAATCGCCAATCGCGAACCCAACTCGGCGAAATACTGCGCAAAATCCGCGCACTCAGCCGTCCGTGCGACCGCTTTTTGGCATACAATCCGCGCCCCGAAAATTCCGTCTCCGCCAGCGGCGATCAACGTTTTGTCAACCCGTAACCAACCCCAGGAAGTGAATGTGGAACAAGCGCAACTTGAGCTGCAGTTGAAAGTTTGGAAAGAGCTTGCGATCAGCAAGCAGGTTTTGATGCGGTCTGCGACCGACGCTTTGAAGTTGGACCCCAACTGCTCTCAGGAAGAACTCAAGGTAGCGCTTGACGCAGTCATCAAGAAGATCGCGGAAGCGGACTCCAGCGTCGCGATCGCGCGCGCCGAGGCCAAGCAGGCGATCGGCGACATGGAGAAGAAGCTGACGGCGGCCGAAAAGGCCCGCACCGTCGCCGAAGCTGCCGCCGAGGAGATTCGCGTCGCGCAGGAGAATGCCTCGCGCCAGATCGAGATCGAGCGCGCGAACTTCACCAAAGAAATGCAGCAGATGAAGAGCGTCGTGGCCGAGCGGGACAAGACCGTGAAGGCGATCAATGCCGCGCTCGCCGACACGCCGGAGAACGTCGTCAAGAAGCTCAAGGCGCTGCGCAAAGAAAAGCAGGACGAAGCCGACGGCCGCCGCGTTGCCGAGGGCAACATGGGCACGCTGCGCAAGGAAAAGCAGCAGACCGACGATCAGCTCGCCAAGGCCAACGAAAAGAACGTCAAGCTGGTCACCGCCTACACCGACACGCACACGCTCGCGACCAAGCTGCACGAGCAGTTGAAGCCGCTGCTGACGGACGAGAAGGATCTGCCGGTGCTGCCCGAGCTCGACAAGAGCCTGACCGAGGAAGCATCGAGCGAGTCCAACGGCAAAAACGGCGGCAAGACCAAGAAATAATTCGGCGGCGGCTCAGGACAGCACAAGCTCCGCGGCCGCCATCAAGTTTCGCGACAATACGCGCCATTCCGTATGGAGTGGCGCGCCGCATACACCTCGCATCAGCATCGCGCGAACTTCACGATCGTTTTCTCGTTCAGCCCTAAGCTCCCGAAACCGCGAGCTTTCCAGCCTCGCTGACACAATTGTCATGCTGCCGCAGTGTAGGTTGTCGCGAACTTCGACGAATCTGCGATTGTAAATTCGGGTCATAAAGGCATATGGTCCGCTTTCGCCGGACGATCCCCCAAGGAGGCCTCTCCATGTACGCGATCGCAATCACTGCGGGAACACTGACCATTCGCGCCGCCAGCGACAACACCGTCGGCTGCGAGCTGTGGCTCAACGATCACTTCGTCGGTGCGTACCCCTCGGCCGACGCGGCCGCGCAAAGCGTGAGCCAGCACAGCAGCGGATGCGATTTGATCGACGAGGCCCGCACCCAGATACCGGACAGCATCGACGACTGGCAATGGATCAGCGTCTCATCGCGCGCCATGCGGGATCAGCCCATGTTCCTCATGCGTCCATCGGTTTGAACACGCTCCGACGCGCTTCGACACACTCTTCGCAACCCGCATCCATCGGATGCAAGAACAGTAACGGATCCGCGGCCAGTCGCTCGAGCGCGTGAGCGACGACGTCGCGAGAATCCGCCAGCCGGGCATGAGCATGCCCCACCCGACCTTCCGATTGCCGCCCCGCGCTCCTGAGCCAATCGTCAGCGAGCGCGAACCGGGCGCAGCAGTGATTGTTCTCGCCGTAGTCGATTCTCACCCGACGACCTCGCTCGAGCACTGTGCAATAACTTGGCGTGCGATAAGGCACTGAAGTGAGCAACTCGGCCAGGTGCAACGTCGTGTTGGCATCGTGACCGACGCCGAGCAGTAGCACTTGCCCATTCAAATCGTAAACGCGTCCGACGGGACTGGCGTGAATGTGTGGCGGCAGTGGCAACGAATCCGAGGTGACTGCTTCTGCTTTCGGACCGAGCGCCGCGAATGCGTGGAAGTGATCGCTCCGTCGCACGCCGGGCAAGCGCCAGAACGTTTGCGCAACGACGCCGAGATCATCGGCACAAGGCGTGGTGCGCGCATCGAACGGCTCGTCATCGAGGCCCGACCACGACGGCATCACCAGCGTGCCATCGGCACCGAGCGCATCGAGTAATGCAGCGATCAATCCACTCGGCCCGCCTGCAATCGGACGCACGGCGCGAAACGATGAGTGAACCAGCAACACGCCGCCACGCTCGACGCCAAGCGTTCGCAATTGCGCGCTGACTTCCGCTACGCTCGACTCCATCATCAATGTTTGCTCCGTCGCGAGCTCGTCACGCAAGTGTCACGCGCTCGACATTCTCATTTCTCAGCAGTTCCGCGATCGTCAATGGCTTCGACACGTGGATTTCACTGTATTGAAATACTGCCGCAAAGTACTAGTGTGTGACCCCAGCGTTATCCAGCTGGCCCTCCGGGCCGAATAGTCAGACACACGCAATGATGCAGGGAACGGAACAAGAAATGACTGCGCTGCGCCGCGTGATTCGCCATTGGTTACAGAAGGTGGGTGTGGGTCGCAATGAAATCAGCGCGGTGAGTCGCAGCCTGGCTCATGATCTAGGCGCACCACCCGACGTCGTCAGTCGCATCCTCGATCGCACCGCTGCCGATCTGCGCGAACTGGCGGCGATCGATGAAGCCTCCGACGCCCGCCCCATCATCAATAGAGCGATCACTGAGTTGGCTCAATACGGCTATCACTCGCGCCCGTTCGAGGAAGCGATGATGGAGCGCTGTCTGGATGAGCTGCCGGAGCGCGATCTCAACATCCTGCGCCACTTCAAACAAGGCAAAAAACATCGGGAAATCGCGGTGCTCATGAACACCGACGTGGATTCGGTGCGGCGCTCGCTGGTCAAGACCTACGCCGACCTGCGCATGCGCATGAGCACACTCGGCGACGGCGGCGGCGAAGCGATGCCGGCTCCGGGTGAGCAGCCTCGCGCGCGCAGATTCGGTCACTGAAATAATCCCTGCCTTGCCCCGAATACGGATATCGCACGCATGACGTGCGTGACATCGCAGTTCTCGTTCGCAGCTCTGCCGCGCAACTTTATTGTCACATTGACGAATTAGCGTACGCGACAATTCAACTCGTCGCGGAGCTTCAGCATGCCGAGCGTTGCGTCGCCGTTCGAACTGACGGGACCGCTCAAGAAAATTCCCGCCGTCGGTCCGCTGCTGCTGAGCGTGGCCGAATGCGCGCTGGCATTGCAGCGCCTGGCGAATATCCATCGACAACTGGCTGGCAGCAACTTCACCTCGCCGGCGCGCTTCGCCGAAGCCGCGCTTCAAATCCTTCAGGTGCGTTTCGAAGTCGATCCATCCAAGCTCGATCTGATCCCACGCTCCGGCCCCGCGGCCATCGTCGCCAATCATCCTTATGGCGGGCTCGAAGGGCTGTACCTCATCCAGTTGCTGCTCGACCTGCGACCCGACGCCAAGCTCATCGGCAATCAGCTGTTGCATCGAATTCCAGAATTGCGCGACGTGATTATTCCAGTCGATGCGTTCGGCGGCAGTCACGCGACTCGCCACAACGGACGCGGGATGCGCGCGGCGTTACGCCATGTCCAGCAAGGCGGTTTGGTGCTGATCTTCCCCGCCGGCGCGGTGTCACATCTGCATCTGTCGGCTGGACGCGTTTGCGATCCGGTCTGGAATCCGACCGCCGCGCGCTTCCTGCGCATGTGCGGCTGTCCTGTGATCCCGATGAACTTCGGCGGCGGCAACAGCTCCATCTTCCAGACCTTGGGATTGCTTCATCCCCGCATGCGCACGGTGATGCTGTCGCACGAGCTATTGAACAAGCGCAATCGCGTCATCCCCGTGACAATCGGGCGTGCGATCAAGGCCAGCGACCTGCGAGATCAGCCGGATGACATCGCGCTCGCCCGCTCGTTGCGTCTCAGCACTTATGCGCTGGAGGCACATCGCCCCATTCAGCGTCGCTCCACGCGCCTGCCTCAACCTCCAGCGGACGCCGTGGCAACGGCGCTGATCCGAGCGGAAATCGCTCAGCTTCCGGCGCAGAACACCTTGGTCACGTCTCGCGACATGCAGGTGCTGTTCGCGCGAGCCGATCAAATCCCTTGGACGCTGCGTGAGATCGGTCGCCTGCGAGAGATCGCGTTTCGCGCTGTCGGCGAAGGCACAGGCAACAGCCGGGATCTCGACGATTACGACTCCCACTCCGTGCACATGTTCGCGTGGGACAACGCGCGAGGCTCCATCGTCGGCGCATATCGCTTGGGGCACGTCGATGAAATTCTCCGCCAGCGCGGCCGACGCGGCCTCTACACGCACTCGCTGTTCTCCTACGGCCCGCCACTGCTGCGAGCCCTTGGCAATGCATTGGAGCTCGGCCGCTCGTTCATCGTGCCCGAACATCAACGCAACTTCGGCGCACTGTTGCTGCTGTGGAAAGGCATTGCGCAGTACGTCGTCCAGCACCCGCGTTACCGCGTGCTGTTCGGACCGGTGAGCGTCAGCGCGGAGTACCGTCCTCACTCGCAAGCACTGCTGGTGGACTTCCTCAAGCGCACTTGCTTCGACCATCAGCTGGCGCAACTGATTCGAGCGCGACGGCCATTTCGTCGCACGCATTCGCTGGCGGCATTGAGCGGCGATCTCGCCGTGCTCGGCGACGTGGATGGATTATCGGAACTGATGACCCAGATCGAGCCCGACGGCAAGGGCGTGCCGGTCCTGCTGCGCCAATATCTGAAGCTCGGCGCGAAGGTCATCGGCTTCAACGTCGACGCCAACTTCAGCGACGTGGTGGATGGCATGATCGTGGTCGACCTCGCGCGCGTCGAGCCTCGCGAGCTGTCCAAATACATGGGTCGCGAGGGCGCCGAATCTTTCCTCGCGCATCACAAAGAGCACGCCGCAGCCGCGATGGGTTAAGTGACGTCACTTGCTGACCACTCCGAGGTGCGAAAGTGGCCGGGGCTGGCTGCCGTCTGTATGATACCGCTGTCAGTCAGCCCGGCAGCAATCGTAGAAGCACCCAATGCGGCGTTCCTCCAAGGCGGCTTCGACCCCTCCGTCCCGCCCTCCGCGCCACAAACGTCGCGCCCGCCGCCAGGTTCAGGAAGTCACCATCGATCACGTCGCCGAGGCCGCCGGCGTTTCGCGCATGACCGTGTCCCGCGTACTGCGAGGCGGACACATGGTGCGTCCCGAACTGCAGGAACGCGTCTTCGCCGCGGTCAAGAAACTGAACTATCGATTGAACGTCGCGGCGCGCGCCCTTGCAGGTTCGGGACCGTCGCGTATCGCGTTCGTCTATTCCAATCCCAGCCAGGCATTCCTGAGCGAGTTGCTGACCGGCGCGCTGAGGGAATCGAGTCGCCTGGGCATGCAACTCACTTTGACTGCCGACGCGGATCCCACCGATCGCACCGCTGAGATCGCGGCGTTACTGCGCACCGGCGTGCAATCGTTCCTGCTGCCCTCGCCCGCTTGCGACGATCCCGAGGTTCTCGAACTGCTGCGCCAGGCGGAAGCACGCTGGGTGGCGATCTCGCCAGCCAATATCGAGATCCATGCGATGAGCGTGTCGGCAGATCATTTCGACGTCGCGTGCCGGATGACCCGACGCCTGATCGAGCTAGGTCATAGAAACATTGGTTTCATCGCCGGCGCACCGGGTTCGAAGGGCGGCAACGAACGCCTGCGGGGACACTTGAGCTCCATGGCCGCTGCCCGCATCGACGAGTGTCCGGTGGAACAGGGCTTTTTCACGTTTCAGTCCGGGCTGGTGGCGACCGAACGTTTGCTCACATCATTTCCACAGTGCACGGCCATCATCGCGTGCAACGACGATATGGCTGCGGCGGCGATTTCAGTCGCTCATCGACATCATTTGCGCGTGCCAGAGGACGTCACCGTCGTGGGCTTCGATGACACGCCCATCGCCTCCATCGTTTCGCCCGCCATCACGACGGCGCGGCAACCCATCGCTGAGATGGCTCAGAGCGCCATTCGCATGCTGCACGTCGCGTCTACGCCGGGCGCGCCGCACGAATACAAACAAACCCAGAAAGTCCTGCCGTGCACGCTGATCGAGCGGGAATCGAGCGCGCCACCGCGCGAGCTGCCTGTCGCTGGTCGTGCTACGAACTCCGGCGCGACTTCGCCCTCTCCACTTGCAGCTGGTGATCCCGCCAAACGCCGGCGGCGGAAGACATCGCCAGCCTCGCCTTCGTGAACCGGCGCATTCCCGACTTCAGCAGCGCTTTCGACAGGACTTTCTTCAGCGTACTGCAGACGCCTTGCCGGAGAAACAGCAGATAGCCGCTGACGATCAGCAACTCATACTCATGAGCGCGCGCGATCCACTGGAGCGCCGCTCTGCTGTAGAAGAACACGTGCTGACCCGACTCCGGCGCCAGGTACCACCAGTCCTGACCCTGAGCACCGAATATTCCTGTGCTCGCGAGCACCGCTCTCGGCCGTCGCGCGAACAGAACATCGAGATCCTTGTGCGGCTCGGCATAGTGCTCGATCACTTCGAACGCCACGATCATGTCGGGCTGCGTGAAATCGGGCGTTTCGAATCCCTGTGCGTACGTCGGTGACGCGTATTTGTCGCGCACGAAACAATTGAGTCCGTAATCCCGCAACAGGCGGCACAGCAAACCATCACCGCCACCGACGTCGAGGACATTCCTGAAACCGAACAGTCGCGCGATCGACCAGCACGCGGCCAGATTATTCAAATTGCGTTGAGCGGCGCCGGTGTCGAGGCTCGATAGATTGTTGGCCGCGTATGCCTGTTCCAGCCAGTAAGGCCGCTCGGTCTGCAGCGAATGACAGCTCTCGCACCGAAAGTATGCAACGCTGTGTTGCCCAAGCACCCGCAAGCGAAACTGCGTGACTAGCGCGCCGCCGCAGAGTCGACACAGGTTTTCATGCGCGCGCAGTGAATCCGAGGATGGATCGATCATGAAATTCGTTCGGCCGTGTGCGCGTCAATGTACCGCGCTCGTCGCGAACGACTATGCGGGATAGTCCCGCTTTGTGCCTGAATCCGTTCAGCTCTCGCGTTTCCGTCGCCACTCGCCGACAAGTTGTTCGATCAACGCCGCAGCCGGCATCTCTCGCGCTAACGGTGCGCCTTGCCCCGCCCAATATGCAGCGAACTCATGATTTCCTTTCGCGCTGGCGGCTGCGTGCAATGCTTTGCCCGCGTCATAGGCGATCGGATAGTCCGGAAGCGCTGGTGCGCTCGGATCGTCGAGCAATTCATACATTCGATTCGCGAGTCCTCTCGCGGGCCGCCCGGAGATCGCGGGCGTGATTCGCGTGTGATGAGCACGACCACTCTTGAGCTGCTCACGATACGCTGCACTCGCCGCGCTCTCGGGACACAAGACAAAGGCCGTTCCCATTTGCACAGCACTCGCTCCAAGCGCCATCGCTGCCGCGATTCCGTCTCCGTCCATGATGCCGCCCGCTGCGATCACCGGCACACGACACTGCCGCGTGAGCATGCGAATTAGCGCCATCGTGCCGATCTCATCGTCACGCCCCGGCTCGAACACTCCACGATGCCCTCCAGCCTCCACCCCCTGAGCCACGATCGCGTCGACTCCCGCCAGTTCGCACCGCGCCGCTTCGCTGGGTGTCGTCGCCGACGCCACCGTGAATACGCCCGCCTCTTGCAACTTTTTGATCCACGCTGTCGCCGGCAATCCAAAGTGAAAACTCACCACCGCCGGACGCTGTTCGAGCAGCAGCGCGAACATCGCCTCATCCGTGATGAAGGTTTGATAAATCTCACGCAGTGACGCCGGCGGCCTGGCATCGAACTCGGCGAAGTACGGCGCGAGATATTCCAGCCACGCCTTCTCCCGCACCGGATCTTGCTTCGCCAGCGCGTGGCAAAACATATTCACATTGAACGGGCGATCCGTGAGCGCCTTCGTCCTGCGAA
>JBEVKA010000577.1:0-5220 GCA_040509855.1 Steroidobacter sp. | reverse complement strand
ATACTCAAGTAGCTAAATGACAGGACTTTGAAGGAATGGTTAAACCGTGACGCTATAACGGCAGATTCGCACGACCGTTGCGTCACGAAAGTGAGCTGGAAGTATCAATATCGTACGACAGCGCTTCAGGTGGGATCGGTCGAGGCTGCTTCGGGCGCGATCCGGCAGTGATTGAGGAAGGTGCCGAGCTTGAGCAGTGATTCCACCGCCGCCGCGGCGATGGCGCGATGTTCGTCGAGCATCGTGCGCTGAGTCGCATTGTCACAGCTGAGCAGCGCGCCGACCAGCAGGCTGTGATGCTGATTCAGTTCCTGCATGGCGATGTTGGCCGCGCGATGCAACTCGATGAGGCGTTGCTGACTGCGGCCACTGAGCAATGATCGATTCACGGGGGGCTCACTGCAACGAAGTTGCCTGCGGCGACTTTTCCAGGCGCAGCTCGTCGACGCGATAACGATAATCGTCGATCAGGTTCTCCAGCTGAGTTCGCTTCAGGCGAGTGAACGGCTCACGCTCGGTGAGCTGCGACCAGAAGCCGCGATCTTCCATGCGATCGAGCACTTCGTCGCCGAGCTGATACAGACCGGCGTTGCGATCCACGCACACTTTGTATTCGCGCTCCCTGCCCGCCAGCTGCGATTTGACAGTGGCGCGATCCGTCTCGACATCGCGCAGCGTCTGCGCCATCTCGCGGAACTTGGTGACGAGTTCCTGCAGCTGCGCCCTGCTCTTCTGCAACTGATCCTCTGTCTGTTGATTGTCATTGGCGCGGCTCATCGAAGCTTGCAGCGTGCGATTGCGCGTCTCGAGATCTTTGGTCGCGCTGGCGGACTTCTGCAGCTGAGCCTTGACCTGCTCCAGTTCCTGCTTGAGCTTGTTGTTCTCGGCCTGCAGGGCGACCTTTTCGTTGGCCAGCTGCTGCAATTGTTGAGCGACGCGCGCGTCGGCGTTGCCGCTGCGCTGTACTTGGGCCTGCGCCGAGATCGCGATTGCGCACATCGACACGGCGAGTATCGTCCGCTTCATTGCGCCACTCCTCAGAACGAGCCGTTCAGATCCAGCTGCCACACGTCGATGCCCAGCGGGACACTGTAGATCTCGTTCGCGGTCAGGTAACGCAATCGCAGCCACGTGCCACGCGACAAGCCGAGATCGAAGCCGAGCTGATAACCCTTGGCGTCGGTGCCGCCGAGATGAAAGTCGGAATCGGTGAACGCGTCCAGCACCGCGTCCTCTTCCACATAACGATAAGACATGAATGCGCGCCAGCTTCCCAGCGCGTTCACGCTAGGTCGACCGACCGTGACGCCGAACTCGTAACCTTCGGTGTGCTCTTCGCGCCAGTCGCCGGTGCGATCGAATACATCCTGGCTGTCCCAGCCGATATTCTTCACGTACTCGCCGCCGATCGTGACGTGCATGTCGCCGAAGCCCATGTCCAGCCACAGGCTGGCATTGGCCAGCTCATACTTTCCGGCCAGCGCGAACAAATCGGTGCCGGTGTCGTTGTCGAGACGGATGTCGAAAACGGTGTTGCCCTTCTGCACGAAGGCCGGCGCGGTGAAGTCGAACAACGTGCTCTCGAACGTGTTGCGCACGCCGGTGATGTTGTCGTAATAGAAATAACCGCTGGCGAAGCGCAGGCGCATGTCCGCGCCGAATGTGAATTCCGCGCCGAGCTGTCCGCCGTACAGCCACTTGTCGTCCGACGACAGCTCCACCTCCTGCAGCGGGAACGCGCCCAAGGTGAGGAACAGGCCGCGCTCCATGCGGTCCGGCTGATTGCCGAACAGATCCATGGCGTAGGTGGCGGAGATGCCTTCGAACGTGAGGTCGCTATCCCACACCATCTCGTTGAGACTGACGAACGGATTGGCGAAGCGCCCCACGCGCAGATCGAACTCCCGATCTTGCACATCGTTGATGGGATGCCACAGCACCGCCGCCTTGTCGACATTCACCTGCCAGCGGCCGCCGTAGTTGCCCAAGGTCTGATTGGTCGACACTGGCGAGCGCTGATTGCCGCTCGCCAGCCGCAAGTCGACGCTGAACGCATTGCCGAGGTCCGCGGTCAAACCGGTGCGGACGCGGCCAATCATGCGATTGCGATCCTCGGAAACATTCAACAACGCATCGATACCGGCCCGGCCACGGCCGCCGGCATCATTGACGGCACCGATGTCCAAATAAATATTCCGTGGATTGTCGCTGGCGTAGAGATCGCCTTGCGCACGGGCGCGAACGTCGCCGTACAACTTCACGCCTTTGATCCATTCGGGCAATGCGCCCGGCACGCCCCAGCCCTCCGACTTGGCCTGCGCCATCACTTCCTTGGTGACTTCTTCCTTCACCTCATCGCGCACTTCCGCGCTGATCTGCTTGCGCACGGTCTCCGGAACGTAGGTAACGCGAACTGCATCGGACTCCGCCGCCGCTTTCGCCGCCCGAGCATCCGCATCGGCAGTGGCCTTCGTTTGCGCGTCGGCAACCATCGCCTGCGCCTGCTCGCGAGTCATGACGCCCTTCTGCACCAGTGCTTCGAGCAGATTGATGATGGTGTTGCGCACTTCTTCGAGCGAGCGCTTCTCCGCCTCCGTGTCCTGCGACCACGCCGGCGAGTGCATGAGCAGGGTCAGCGCGACAGCGGCGCGGCATGGAGATTTCATTTCGACACGATCCTCAAAGTAACGGGTTGCGGCATTTCCAGCGGCGGAGTGTCCTGCGCGCGTTGCATGCGCCGCAGGGTTTCCTCGATCGCTCCATCGAGAGCACGGTCGCCGGATGTGCTGCGCAATTTGATCTGTTCGATGGAGCCGTCACTGCGCACCCACACACTGACGGTCACCTGATATTTGCCGCGCCGAATGCGCTCGTCGTCGGAGAGCAGATCCAGGATCCGATCCTTGAGTCCGCTGGTGTACCACGCGAACGCGGCGCCACCGGTCCCGAGCAAATCGCGGCCTCCTTTGCGAGCAGCGAGCCCGAAGCCGTCGGCGCCAGCAACACCCTCCGCATCCAGGCCGAGCTGTTCGGACGGTGCCGCGTCGTCCGGAGGCGCATCCTCCGGTGTTTCCTGCGGCAACGGCTCTTCGATCTTCTCTTCCGGCGGCGGTGGTGGTGGCGGTTGCTCCGGCGGCGGTGGCGGCGGCCGGATCAACTCGATCTTCTGCGCCACCTGGCGCTTCGGTCCGTCCGGCTCTTTCTGCATGTCGCGAATCAGCCAGATCAAACCACCCACCACCAGCGCAACGATCAGCGTGCCACTCAACAGTGGCAGCAGGCGTCGCAGGCGTTGACCCGGAGGCGGCACGGAAGATCGGCTCGGCGCTGCCACGGGCGATCACTTCACGACGCGCTGTGTGACCAGCCCGAGCTGCGTGATCTCCAGCCGCCCGACCACGTCCAGCACATCGACGACTTTTTGATAGGCGATGGTCGAGTCGGCTTTGATGATGACGGGCAGCTCCGGATCCGCCGCCTTGTACTGGGTCAGCAGGCGTTCCAGCTCTTCGATGGTCACCGGATAGGTGTCGAGATAGATGGTGCCGTCGGCGGTGATGGACACCGCCTTGGTCTTGGGCTTGGCGATCGCCGGCGTCTCGCTCGCCTTGGGCAGATTGACGGTAATGCCCTGCACCGACGCGGTGGTCATGATGATGAAGATCACCAGCAGCACATAGGCGAGATCGAGCATCGGAGTGATGTTGATCTCGTCGTATACGTCCTTGTCTTCGGCTGAGGCGCTCACGCGTAGTGCTCCGCTACGCGCGTGACGAACTCGTCGACGAACACGCGTTGGTCGGCGTTGATTTCCTTGATCTTGGTGTTCAGCCAGTTGTAGCCGAACAAGGCGGGAATCGCGACCACGAGGCCGGCCACCGTCGCAGCCAGCGCCGCGGCGATGCCGGGTGCGATCGAGTTGACGTTCACGTCGCCACTCGCCGCGATCGCCGCGAACGTAATCATCACGCCGACCACTGTGCCGAGCAGCCCGAGGAATGGGCCGCCGGAGATCGCGATGGTCAGCAACACCATTTGTGACTGCAGCTTCTGCGTCATGCGCACCAGCGTCGCATCCATGGTGGCGCGAATAGCTTCGATCGCCTGCGGTGTCAGCGTCGTCACGGCACGCGCACCCGCGGACTTGAGGCCGATGCGGCCGGTCATCTCCTGTACGCCGTGGTGATACAAACGATACAGCGTCGACAGTCGATACGCGTCCTGCTTTTCACCTTTCAAGTGCGGCATGAATGGCGAATCATCCAGCGCCGCATCGCCCGGTGAATCCGCGGTCTCGGGTTTGTCGAGCGCGGTGGGATCGCCCTTGAGATTCTCGAACTCCTTGAGGAACGCGGTGTTGGCCTTTTGCACGCGCGCCAGATACAGCGCCTTGCCGATCATGACCATCATGGCGATCACGAACATCACGGCCAGGATGACGATGACCACCCAGCCATCGACCGTGACGTTCTTCATGGTGATGGCGAAGTAGGAAACGTCGCCGCCTTCCTTCTGCGCATCGTTGCCGTACGCGACCAGCGGCGATTCCTGCCCCTGGCTGCGAGCGGACGCCTGGATCCACTCCGGTGTGCGGGTCGAGTTGGCGACTTGCACTTCGTCCATCTCGCCGGTGAAGAAGTGAGTGCCATCAGCCGCTGCGCCGATGGTCAGCGCACCGGCGAGCTCCGTCAGCTGCGCGGCGGCTGATGCGACTTCATTGCCGTCGACGAATACATGCAAACGTCCCGCTGCTGCGGTCATCGCTACGTGATGCCACTGGCTGGCGGCCAACACATCGCCGGATTGTGCATTTGCTTGCGTCTGGCCGTTACCCGCGAGTCGCGCGAATACCTGCGTACCGTTGATGCCGAGAGCCAGTGAATTGTTGTTACCCGACATCTCCATCACGAACGCGTCGCTCTGAGGCGCGTCGATGCGCACCCAGGCGGAGAACGTAGCGCCGCGATCCGGAATCACCCGCAGCGATGCGCTCGACGGCACGCTGATGGAAGTCGAACCCGAGAACTTCACGCCAGCGCCGATCAGCGAAGCGGGGTTTGCCTCGGCGGTAAACGTCGCGGCGTTATTGCCGAAAGCTGTCAAGTCGGTCGCCTTCGGCTCTTCGCCGAAATGATATGTAACAACCTGCGTGGCGTCGTACGTGCCTGGAGCGTCGGCGCCAGCGGGCGCGCCGGTGTTTCCATAATAGAGATAGATCTT
>JBEVKA010000576.1:0-3543 GCA_040509855.1 Steroidobacter sp. | reverse complement strand
CCCGGAGTGATTTCTCGAGGATGTCCAAGCCCTCGTCGATGAGGGCATTGGACGCGGTCAGCGGCACCAGAACACGAATCACATTGCCGTAGAGGCCGCACGACAACAGCACCAGGCCATTCGCCGCTGCTCGTTGCACCAACGCCTTGGCCAGGTCCGCATCGGGTGAATGCGGATCGCGATTACGCACCAGCTCCATTCCCAGCATCGCGCCCAAACCACGCACTTCGCCGATGCACGTCAGCTGACTCTGCAGTTTGCGCAGGCGCTGGGTGATGAGGTCACCTACTTGCACGGCCCGCGCCGGCAATTTTTCTTTTTCCATCACTTCCAGCACCGCCAACGCAGCGGCGCAGCTCACGGGTGAGCCTGCGTACGTGCCGCCGAGACCGCCAGTCAGCGGCGCATCCATGATCTGCGCCTTGCCGACGACGGCAGCGAGTGGGAAGCCACCCGCAAGACTCTTCGCCATGGTCATCAGATCCGGCTCGATGCCATAGTGATCCATTGCAAACATTCGGCCGGTGCGCGCGAAGCCGGTTTGAATCTCATCTGCGATGAACACGATGCCGTGTTTGTCACAAAGCGCGCGCAGCGCTTTCATGAATTCCGGAGGCGCGGCGTAGAAGCCGCCCTCGCCCAGCACCGGCTCGATGATGATCGCGGCGACGCGCGTCGGCTCGATGTCGTACTTGAAGATGTGTTCGATGGCTTCGAGGCTGTGTTCGGTGGTGACACCGTGATAAGTCACCGGGAACGGCGCGTGATAGACGTCGCCCGGGAACGGGCCGAAGCCGACTTTGTACGGTGTGACTTTGCCGGTGAGCGCCATCGCCATATACGTGCGGCCGTGAAAGCCACCGCCGAAGGCGATCACACCGGGACGACCGGTGTGAGCGCGAGCGATCTTGATCGCATTCTCGACGGCTTCGGCGCCAGTCGTCACGAGCATGGTCTTTTTCGGCGTCGGGCCGGGAGCGAGTGCGTTGAGTTTTTCAGCGAGTTCCACGGCCACGCGATACGGCGTAATCATCAAACAGGTGTGCGTGAAGCCCGCGTCGAGCTGCTTGATGACCGCCGCTTTCACATGTGGGTGCAAATGCCCGCTGTTGAGCACCGCGATGCCGCCCGCGAAATCCACATAGCGACGCCCATCCGCGTCCCACAACTCCGCATTCTGCCCACGCTCGACATAGATGGGCACCATGGTCGACATGCCCTTGCTGAGCGCGGCATTGCGCCGGTTGTGCAGGTCCTGATTGCTGGACATGACGGTGCTCTCAACTCTTGGGCGTCAGCGTCGTCGCCAGGTTGCGCAGGTAATCGTGGAACTTGGTGCCCAAGCTCTCATGCTTGAGACCGTACTCCACCGTCGCCTGCAGATAACCGAGCTTGCTGCCGCAGTCGTAGCGCTTGCCTTCGAACTCGTACGCGTACACCGCCTCCTCGCCGAGCAGGTCCGCGATGGCGTCGGTGAGTTGAATTTCGCCGCCGGCGCCGCGGCCGGTGTTTTCGAGCTTGGCGAAGATGGTCGGCGACAGCAGGTAACGGCCAACCACGGCGAGAGTCGACGGAGCGTTCTGCGGACGCGGTTTTTCGACGATCTGTTTCACCGAGCTGATGCGCCCTTCGCGCTCTTCGGTGGCGACGATGCCGTACTTGTCGGTCTCGGCACGCGGCACGGTTTCGACGCCGAGTACGCTGCCGCCGCGCTCCGCATACACGCTCGCCATCTGGCGCAGGCACGGCGTCGTCGCGTCGATCAAGTCGTCGGCGAGATGCACGAAGAATGGTTCATCACCAACCACCGGCTTCGCGCACCACACTGCGTGGCCGAGGCCGAGCGGCGACGGCTGGCGGATGTATATGCAACTGGCCCACGACGGCACGATGTCCTTGAGCGCCTTGAGCAGATCCATCTTGCCCTGCGCTTCCAGCGCTTCCTCGAGCTCGTGATCGGAGTCGAAGTGATCTTCGATGGCGCGCTTGGAGCTACCGGTGATGAACACCAGCTTGCGCGCGCCGGCGGCCAGAGCCTCTTCGGCGGCGTACTGGATCAGCGGCTTGTCGACGATGGGCAGCATTTCCTTGGGGCTGGCCTTGGTCGCGGGAAGGAAGCGCGTGCCGCGCCCTGCCACTGGAAATACCGCTGTCCTGATTTCTTTCGCCGTTTGTTTCGCCACTGCAGACCTCTGATGCCATACGCGCCCCTCGCGCGGAGCCGATGATATCGCATCGTGACAGCGGATTCGGGACGCAGCGCTCACGGCTTGCGCTGTCGGGATTGGATGACCGCAAGGTGACTGTCCAGAATTTACAAACGCTCCAACCTCAAGGGGCTCCGCCCCCATGACGGGGCGGAGCCATGCGGGCGATTCAGCCGTCCTTGTCGGCTGCTCCGGTGCGGATGTTGGCTTTGTTGCGCTCCAGGGTCTTGGCGCCGATACCTTTGATCTTGCGCAGTTCCTCGGCGCTCTTGAACGAGCCGTTCTTTTCGCGGTAGGCCACGATGGCCTGGGCCTTGCTGAGGCCGATGCCCTGCAGTTCCTTGGCGATGGTCGCGGCGTCGGCGGTATTGATGTCCACCGGGCCGGCCCATGCCCCGGTCGCGAACAGGGCCGGCATCAGACTGCAGATCAGCAGCTGCACGGCACGCCGGGTGGATGAAAAGTGCGTCGACATAGAGGGTTCTCTCCTTGATTGAGTAGGGATCCGCGGATGCCAGTGCATCCGTCGGGAGAGATTGTCGACGCGACTCGAGAGTTAAATTGGACCGATATCCGGGCAATTCACCCAGGTATTCGCGCTTTTTTCAGCGGCGATGCATGCCAGGGGTGAGATCGAGCAGGGCCACCGGAGCAAAAGCGTCCCAGCTGCGGCAACCCGGGCATTGCCAGAAATGGGACGCGCTGGCGAAACCGCAATCCACGCAACGATAACGCTGAGTGCGTCGCAGGATCCGGCCCAGCGCAATCGCCAGCGCCGCGCATTTTTCCGGCGACAACTGCGCCGGGTCGCCGCTCGTGGCGCGAACGATCTCACCTAATGTCGGATCTTCGCGCAGCAGATCGGGCAGGCATTCAGAAACAAACGATTCCTGCTCCAGCCCGGCGACGATCGCGGCATAAGCCAGCTCCGCGCGAGCCACGGGCTCGGGCCGAATCCAACTGCGAAAGCGACGTTCGATCTCTCCAGCATCACTGTCGCGCATCGCTCGCATCACACGCGGTAACGCGAGCGCCAGCAATTTTGGATGCAGCTCGACTACGCGTTGGCATAGCAACGCCGCGAGCTCGGGCTCGTTCATATCGAGCGCGATATCGGCACGAATCAACGCGCCTCGCGGGAAATTTCGCTGCGCTTCGCGCGCCTGATGCAAATGTTCGCGAGCAGCGGCGAAGTTGCCTTGCGCTCTCGTCTGCTCTGCCAGCTCACAATGATAGTGAGCAATCGCGGTCGGATGCTCAGGCGACGCCACTGCGATCAAACGGCGATGGGTTGCGATCGCTTGTTCCCAATCGCGCTGCTGTTCGTAGATACGCA
>JBEVKA010000575.1:0-4042 GCA_040509855.1 Steroidobacter sp. | reverse complement strand
CGCCGGTCGGAGCGATGCAGGGCAGCTATCAAATGCTCGGTGACGACGGTGCGCACTTCGATGCGCCGATCGCACCATTCACCTGGGCCATGCCCGGGCTGCTGCACTAATCTGATTATGAAACAGCGACTCGGGCATCCTGCCACTCGCGCTGTCGCTCCGGAGAAAAGGCGTGACTTTTCCCCGGAGCCCGCCGTCTGCGGCGGCGGGCACATCCCTGTGCCTGGGGTGATTTCAAATGGCCGTCTACGCCATCGGTGACGTTCAGGGCTGCGACGATGAGTTCGCGCAACTGTTGCGCGAATTGGATTTCTCCCCTTCCCGAGACACGCTGTGGCTGGTCGGCGATCTGGTCAATCGCGGCCCGCGCTCGCTCGAAGTCCTGCGACGAGTGAAAGCGTTCGGCGATTCGGCCATCAGCGTGCTGGGCAACCATGACCTGCATCTGCTCGCGCTGGTGCTCTCGCCCCACGAGCCCACCAAGTCCAAAGACACGCTGAACACGGTGCTGAACGCGCCGGATCGTGACGAGCTGCTACATTGGCTGCGCCATCGACCGATGCTTCATCACGACGCGAAGCTCGGCTACACCATGGTTCATGCTGGGCTGGCGCCACAGTGGGATCTCGCGCAGGCGCAGTCCTGTGCGCGCGAACTCGAAACAGTGTTACGCGATGAGAACCAGTGTCGCGAGCTGTTCGCGAACATGTACGGCGACAAACCCGATCGCTGGTCGAACGATCTGCGCGGCATGGAGCGGCTGCGCTTCATCACCAATTGCCTGACCCGGCTGCGCTACTGCCGCCCCGACGGCACGCTGGAGCTGAAATTCAAGGGCGAGGTCAAGGACGCGCCCAAACAGCTGATGCCGTGGTTCAAAGTGCCCGACCGTCGCACGCGGGACGCGCGCATCGTGTTCGGTCATTGGTCCGCTCTCGGTTATTACGACGACGATGGCGTGCTCGCCATCGACACGGGGTGCGTCTGGGGCGAAAAGCTCTGCGCCGTGCGGCTCGATCAAAAGACGCCGCCGAGGTTCGTTCCCTGCTCGTCCTCCGGCCTCGCGCCGGGTAATGAATAAATAATCAGGTCTCCGAGGACTTGGCCGGCGTTTTCACGCGCTCATCCACCGGCGCATCCGGCGACGGCATTTCCACCAGCGCTTCGACTTCCAACCTGGGTTGTCCCAACGTGAGCTGATTGGGCGTGCATTGCAGATCGTCGTCGGTGACGCGCACCGCCAGCTTCGGCAACACCTTCCGCTGCAACTCTTCGATCAACTCACAGTCGCCGGGCTCCAGCGCCAACCGTCCGCGCGTCAACGATACTTTGCGCCACGTCGCTGGGAACTGCTCCAGGCTGTCGAGCGGATTGGTGCTCTTGCCTGTCACCCGCTCTTTCAGCTCGCGCACGCTCTTGCTCTTGTCGCGCTCGGCCAGCGCTGCGGGCGTCGCTTCGACGGGGCTGGCCACTTGCATCACGACCCGAGGCATGCGCGCGACCGACGATGGACAGTCCGCCGAACGCACGCGAACCTTTGCGTGCACGCCCAGCGCCCGCATGATGCGTTCGAGCTTGCCCTCCAGGCCGATGCAGGAATAGAACGTGGTGAAACTCTGGAAATAGAATGAGATTTCCTGATGTTTCCAGATCGCCTGCACGGCTTCGGGGCCAGGCGCGACGGCGGAATTGGCCGACGCCGGCGTCTCGTTCGCGAGCGCGACAGGCATACCAACGAGCAGCGTCAGCCACAATGCCAACGCCGAAGCTACGCATTGACGAAGCGTCATGAGCGGTGTCCTCCGCAGTGAAAGCAAGCATGGTCCCGGCGCGCGTCGGACGCAAGCCGACCGGGCTGTGGCCGTTAAGGCTTGCTGTATACTGACCGCCAGCGGAGAACCTGTATGAACGTGCTCAAACCCTTCAATTTTCGCGAGTGGATCGATCGCAACCGCGAGTTTCTCAAGCCGCCGGTGGGCAATCGTCTGGTATTTCGCGAGTCCGAGTTCATCATCATGGTGGTCGGCGGCCCCAATTCGCGCACCGACTATCACGAAGACCCGAGCGAGGAGTTCTTCTACCAACTCGAAGGCGACATGACGCTGCGGACCATGCAGGAAGGCGCGCGCGTCGACATTCCGATTCGCGAAGGCGAGATATTCCTGCTGCCGCCGCGCATTCCTCATTCGCCGCAGCGACATGCGAACACCGTCGGGCTGGTGATCGAGCGCAGGCGCCGGCCCGAGGAACAGGATGGCTTCCTGTGGTACTGCGAGCATTGCCAGTACCCGCTTTATGCCGAATATCTGCACATCAGCGACATCGAGAAACAATTGCCGCCGGTGTTCGAGCGCTTCTACGGCTCGCCGCAGAATCGCACTTGCCAGGCTTGCGGCGCCGTCGCGCACAAGCGCTGACCGCCTCACATGCGATGAACCCGGCACTCGCGGTTGAGATCGGCGGGCGGCGCTGGTCCGTGGCGAGCGGCCCTGGCCACGATATTTCCATTCCACTGCGATTCAATGCCGAGCAGCCGACGTTTTTCGGAGCCGCGGCCGCGAGTGAGCAACCGCTCGCCGCGGGTTCCTTCATTGGAGATGTCCGCCAGGGCGGCAGTTGTAACTGCTCGATTCACACCCTCGTGCCCCATTGCAATGGCACTCACACCGAATGCGTCGGCCACATCACTCGCGATCGCATGAGCGTGCGCGACCTGGCCGTGCGTCACTTGAGTGCCGCACTGTTGGTCACGATCGAGCCGGCCGCGGTCAGCGACGGAGATCGAGTCATCACACTCGAACGCCTGCAATCGGCGCTGCGCTCGCATCGACTCGCCGACTATGCAGCACTGGTCGTGCGAACGCTGCCCAACGACGAGTCGAAGCTCACGCGCAACTACGACAGCGATCCGCCGCCGCCCTACTTTGCCGTCGAGGCGATGAGCTGGGTGGTAGCGCAAGGCATCGATACCCTGGTGGTCGACCTGCCTTCTATTGATCGCGCGCAAGACGGCGGACGCCTGGCCGCGCATCGAGTTTTCTGGGGCATGCCGCCGGGCGGCACGTCAGCTGAACTGGCCACTCGCCGGCACGCGACCATTACCGAGCTGGCGTTCATCCCGAATGTTGTCGCCGATGGCCGATACTTGCTCAATCTGCAAATTCCGCCTTTCATGAGCGACGCCGCGCCGAGTCGGCCCATCCTGCTGCCATTGATTCCATGAATACTTCCGTCGAGCGCGCAGCCGCCGAACAAAAAGACGCGAGCGATCTGCTGGCGGTGTTTCGCGCCAGCTTTTTCATTCCACCGCGCGAGGACGGCAGCGACAGCATTTATCTGTGCGGCCATTCGTTGGGCCTGCAACCGCGTGGCGTCGGGCGCATTTTCGCGGAGGAACTGGAGCACTGGGCCGAGCTGGGCGTCGAAGGTCACTTCGCCTCATCGCGGCCGTGGCTGCCATATCACGAACAGTTGACTGGATCGCTGGCGCGGCTGGTGGGCGGCATGACGACCGAAGTCATCGCCATGAATTCGCTCACCGTGAACCTGCATCTGATGCTGGCCAGCTTCTACCGCCCTCGCCCGGGCCGCGAAGCCATCGTCATCGAGAAGCGCGCGTTTTCGTCCGATCAATATGCAGTCGAGTCGCAGGTCCGGCATCACGGTTTCGATCCGCAAACGGCATTGATAGCAATCGCGCCTCGTGAAGGCGAAGACACGCTGCGCACCGAAGACATCTGCGCACTGATCGACCGTGAGGGCGCGCGCATCGCGACGGTCATGCTCGGTGGCGTGCAATATCTCACCGGCCAGCGCTTCGACATCGAGGCTATCACTCGTTGCGCGCGACGTCATGGATGCAGCGTCGGCTTCGACCTGGCGCACGCCATCGGCAACGTTCCACTGCGACTTCACGACTGGGGTGTCGATTTCGCGGTGTGGTGCAGTTACAACTATTTGACTGCCGGCCCCGGCGCGATCGGCGGCTGCTTCATCCACGACCGTCACGCACGCTCACCGAACACTCCGCGCTTCGCGGGCT
>JBEVKA010000574.1:0-3484 GCA_040509855.1 Steroidobacter sp. | reverse complement strand
AATCGATCCACGGCTCACTCGCACTGTGCAGCAGCGGATATTTGTTGAGATCCCCCAAGGTCGAAATCGGCCCGAGCTTCCCGAACAACGCCGGGTTTGCGACCGGGAACACCCAATCGTCGAGCATTTTCTCTGCCTGGATCTGCGGCCAACTGCCCGCTCCGTAACGGACGGCGGCGTGAAAGTCCGTCTGCATGAAGTCGACCAGCTCGCGGCTCGCGCTGAAGCGCAGATCGACTTCCGGACTCTTCTGGTAGAAATCGCCCAGCCGAGGCAGCAGCCACTTTTGTAGGAACGAGCCGAGCAGGCTGATGTTCAGCAATCCGCTACTGCGATCCTGACGCAGTTGATCGACCGCGCGAGTAAGCTCGCTCATGCCTCGTTGCACGCCCGGCAGCAGGCGCGCACCTTGAGGCGTCAGCCGGACCGAACGGCTATGTCGGACGAACAGTGGAGTCTCGAGGAATTCTTCGAGCGACTTGATGTGCGAGCTGACCGCGGCGGTGGTCACGTTGAGCGACTGAGCCGCGCCGGTGAAACTCAGATGGGCCGCGACAGCCTCGAAGGCGCGCAACGCGTTCAGAGGCAGTTTGGTAGCATCGCTCATCGTTCAGCCGGTTGTTCAAAATTCTTTAAGCGAAGAGCACCGACGCCGCATGAAGTCATTGGAAGCGCGCTGAAAATATATCGATTCACTTAATGATGCAAGGTAGCCATGCCGAACCTGGAATCGAGTCTTCAGATTGAGCCGGCCACGCCCGCGGATGTCCCGGTGATCCTGCAATTGATTCGCGAGCTGGCCGAGTTCGAGCGCCTGCTCGATCAGGTGACGGCCACCGAACAGCAGCTGCGCGAGGGCTTGTTCGGCCCGAAGCCCAGTGCCGAGGTCATCGTGGCTCGCTTGCAGCCGAGCGGAGAGGTGATCGGGTTCGCGCTGTTCTTCCACAACTTCTCCACCTTCCTGGCCAAGCCGGGCATTTATCTCGAAGACCTGTACGTGCGACAGAAGCATCGCGGACAGGGTTACGGAGAGGCGCTGTTGCGGCGACTGGCCCGACTGGCAGTCGAGCGCAAATGTGGTCGGCTCGAATGGTCGGTGCTGGATTGGAATCACCGCGCCATCGACTTCTATAAGAGTCTCGGCGCGGTGCCGATGGATGAGTGGACCCTCTATCGCGTGACCGGTGCGGCGTTGGAACGACTCGGCGGCAGCGCTGCAATCGATCCTGCCAATGGGTCCGATCGGAAATAACTGACAAAGTCGCGGGGCTCGATGCAGTTACCGAGCTAGCGATGATGATGCGTAGGGGTGTATGGTCGGGCGCGGTCGCAGCGAAAGGACGGGATATCCAATCGCAGCGGCCGACAACAAAAGGGGTTCGAAAAAATTCAGCGCCGCGCTCGTTGCTCGAGCGTGCTGGACCAACGAGGGTTCGCATGTCCATTCGCGCCTTACGCTACCTGCTCGCCCTGGCCGAATGTCTGAACTTCACTCGCGCGGCCGAGCGCTGTTCGGTCACCCAATCCACGTTGAGCATTCAGCTGCGCAAGCTCGAGGAATATCTCGGCGTGCGTCTGTTCGAGCGTGATCGCACGCATGTCGCGCTCACTGAAGACGGACGCAAAGTGCTGCGCTTCGCGCGAGTTGCCGTGCGCGCCGCCGATCGCATCGTCTCCGTCAGCCGCAACGGTCGCGCTCGCGCGGCTCTGCCGGAGGCCCTTATTGAAGAGATCAATTGTCAGCGCTTGCCTGTTGATTAGACTTTGTCTAAGTCATCCAGGGATTCGGACTTTCAACCGAATCAAAAAGGGGAAGACGCATGGGACCGCCGATTCACACCATGCGCGCGACAGCGTGCGCCAGTATTTTTTCCAGCCTGCTGTTCGCGGCCGTCGCCTCGGCGCAGCCCTTGGGGTTGCCGCCCGTTCCGATTCCCGCCGATAACCCGCAGACGCCGGACAAGATCGCGCTCGGCGACAAGCTGTTCAACGACAAACGTTTCAGCAGCACCGGCGAGGTGAGCTGCGCCACCTGTCACGATCCGAAGAAGGCGTTCACCGATAGTCCGCTGGTGACTTCCGAAGGCATCAACAAACTCACCGGCACGCGCAACGCGCCGACGGTTATCAACTCCGCCTACTTCAAGCTGTTCTTCTGGGACGGCCGCTCGCTCGACATGGAAGACCAGGCTCAGCATCCCATCATCAATCCGGTGGAGATGGGCCTGATGAATCACGATCCGGTGCTCAAGATCGTGCGCACCGATCCGGACTACACCGCTGCCTTCAAGAAAGTGTTCGGCAAAGCGGGCGAGCAGATCACCATGAAGGAAGTGCAGCAGGCGATCGCGAGCTTCGAGCGCACCATCGTCAGCGGCGACTCGCCGTTCGATCGCTGGCACTACGGCGGCGATGAAAAAGCCGTGAGCGAGCAGGTGAAGCGCGGCTTCAACGTGTTCCTCAATAAAGGCCGCTGCGTGTCCTGTCACGCCATGGAACAGGATTACGCGACCTTCACCGACAATCGTTTCCACAATATCGGCGTCGGCATCAATCGCATTCAGGACGAAGTGCCCAAGCTGGCGCCCGCGTTCCTGACCGCGAAGGCGTCGGGCGCGGATGTGGACAAGGCCGTGCTCACCAATCCGAAAGCCTCCGAGCTGGGTCGCTTCGCGGTGACCGAGACGCTCGATGAGCTGGGTGCGTTCAAGACCTCGACGCTGCGTAACATCGCGGTGACGGCGCCGTTCATGCACGACGGCAGCTTGAAGACGCTGCGCGACGTGGTCGATCACTACAACAACGGCGGCATCACCAACAAGAACGATCGCGTCAACGACTGCCTGAGCGGAGGCATCCGGCCGTTGAATCTCACCGACGACGAGATCTCGGACCTGGTCGCGTTCCTGGAGTCACTGACCAGCCCGCAGTTCGCCACGGCGAAATCCGCATCGGCGCCTTCGTGTAACACCAAGACCACCACGCTCGCGTCCGCGCTATCAAATCCCGAGCAAGCCAAGCAACAGGTATCGCCGAGCGGCGGGGAAGGCATGTAGCCATGAACATCAAATACGATCGCCGCAGTTTCCTGAAAACGTCGACCCTGACGGTCGGCGCCACCGTGCTGCCGATGACCATGGTGGAGCTGGCGTTCGCCAAGCCGAGCGACAACTTCACCTTCGCATACATCTCCGATTCTCACATCCAGCACATCAAAGGCACGCAGTTCGTGCGCAACTGGGATCGCGGTTTGATTCGCGCGGTCGCGGAAACGAACCTGCTCACGCCGAAGCCGGACTTCATCATGTACGGCGGCGACCTCGCACAGATGGGCACCAAGCCCGAGCTGGATCACGGCGCCGAGATGCTGTCCAAGCTCAGCGGCAAGGTCTATCACGTGATGGGCGAGCACGACTATTACCTCGACCTGGGTGCGTACTGGTCGAAGCTGTTCGGCAAGCACTACTACAGCTTCGATCACAAG
>JBEVKA010000573.1:0-4414 GCA_040509855.1 Steroidobacter sp. | reverse complement strand
GCCGCGACAACCAATACATATACCGGACACTCTAATTGCGCGCGCAGGTTTGCCGCGTACGCCGGCCACACGTATCGCTTGCGCTCATCTGCCGCGAGTTGAACCTCGACGATAATGCCGAGCACGGGAACATCGTCAACCAACAGTACAACTAAGTCCGCCCGATACTCCGCGGGCTGCACTTCGGTGAGGTCCGCGGAATGAATGCGTGCCTCTGTGTACGTGGGTAAGTCGATGTTGAGCGCGAGCCGCAGCAATTCCGGCGCCAGGGCGGGGCGATTGCGGAACAATAACAACAGCGCTTCATGAAGTTGCGAGGGCATGCGGCGACGTTAACGTGCCGCCGCTCTCAAATTGTTTGAGTTACCAGCCCAAATACCTAGTTAATCGACCTTCATCACCACCGAATCCGTGAGCAGCGGGTCGGTGAAGCGAGCGAGGTCGCCGGCTTTTTTGTCTGGGACGAGGAACAATCGCGCGGAGAGGGGCTTGCGCAAGCGAGCTGATAACGCGGCGACGTCGCGAAGTAGTGCGGCGATGAGGTCGGGAGAGGTGTCGCCGGGGATGGGTACGACGTCCAGGCCGGTGCCGCAGACGCTGGAGAACAGCAGCAGGTCGCGAATGGTGTAGCGCTGTTCGCCGGCGCGTTGGGCGAGAAGAGGATCTTCGAGCACGGGGAGCATCAGGCCGGAGTAGCCGCAGGTGTGGACGGCGACGGACTTCAGCGCGGCGGTGATCGTGGAGCACGCTTCCAAGGTGCCGCTCTCGCCAAAGGGCGAGCGAGTGAGTGCTTCGATGGCGGCGGCGATGCTTCGATCCTTGGCGGGCGCAGGAGATGTATCGATGCCGAGATAGAGACGTTGCTCACGCTGAGCGATGTCCTGCGCCAACTTTTCCACTGGCACGAACGCTTGGTTGAGCGCCGAGCGCAAATGTTCCGTCGGGTCCGCGCCTTTGGTCATCGATGCGAACGCTTGCTCGACGACCGAGGCGGCTTCCATTCCGATGGCGAACGACTCACCACCCTGATGCCACGCTACCGGAAAGAACGGTGTGCCGGCGGGAATATTCGCTGCCGCCGCGAAACGAAAATTGGCCAGCCCATTCGGCAGCGCCCGGCACAATGCAACCATGATCTTTGCCGTCGTAGCCGCGACGTTTGCTTGCACGCCACGTTCAGGCGATGCAATCACTGTCGAGAAGCTGATCGAGCGCGTCGAGAGTACGAGCTGTCGCGACCATTCGACTAACGCATCATCGGCGCGATTTTCAGTCAGGATCGGCCCGATGTTGAATATCGCTCCATGCGCGGCGACCAGCTGATCGATTTCTTCCAATCGACGCAGCGCCCGTTCACGCGCTGTCGCATCCAAGCCGGCGATGACAGGATTGATCGCGACGCGAACCGTCTGCACTTCATAGCCCGCCGCCTCGAACGACGTCTTGGCACGATCGAGGAACCCGAGCGCCTTCTCGACGCGATCCAGCTCCAGCGCGGCCGAAAGCTCGACGCCCGCGGTCACAGTTCGAACGCGCAGAGCATTCGTCCGGCGGCCAGCCTCAGCCGAGGCAAAATCGATCACACGAGTTGAAGACAAAGCAGCCGCTCCCAGAACCAAGGTGACATCGCGTCGCGAAATCATCTGCAGCGATCAGGGCTTCGCCTCGCGGCTCAACAAGTCCTCGATCGTGACGCCGACTTCGGGCACGCCGCCGAACACGCTGCCGGTGCGGCCGTCATTGAAATGTTTCAACGCCAGCTGCGCCGCCTGCTCCGGCAGCGGCACGAATCCAACCTCTCCCGCCAGGGCCGAGCCTTCGGAGAGGAAGAACTGCACGAACTCGCGCACCTCGGCTCGCCCCACCGCCTTGCTGCTCACATATATAAACAGCGGTCGCGAGAGAGGCTGATAGGTGCCATCCGTGACCGACGCCGCGCTCGGCAGCACCTGCGAGCCGTCTTCCTTGACGATCGGCACGGCGCGCATGCGGTCCTGATGCGAAATGTAATAAGCGAAGCCGAAGTAGCCGAGTGCGTTCTTGTTGTTCTCCACGCCCTGCACCAGCACGTTGTCGTCCTCGCTCGCCGTGTAATCGCCGCGACTGGACTTCGCTTTGCCCGCGACCGCTTCGGTGAAGTAATCGAACGTGCCCGAATCGGCGCCGGGGCCGAACAACATCAGCGGCGCATCGGGCCATTCCGGTCGCACCTGATTCCAGCGCGTGATCTTGCCCTGTGCTTCGGGCTCCCACATTTTCTTCAGGTCCGCGACCGTGATCGATTTGACCCAATCGTTCTTGGGATTGACCACGATGGTGATGGCGTCGAACGCAACCGGCAGTTCATAGAAGTTGACGCCGGCGTTCCGGCACAACGTCATTTCCTCTTCGAGAATCGGCCGGGAGGCGTTGGACATATCGACGTCGCCCCGGCACAGCTTCTTGAAGCCACCGCCGGTGCCCGACAATCCCACGGTCACGCGGACCGCGCCCTTGCGTTCGATCTGAAATTCCTCGGCCGCCGCTTCAGCGATGGGAAAAACCGTGCTGGATCCGTCGACGCGGATCACCGGCGCATCGCGCCCGGCCGCTGGCGAGTCGCCGGACTGAGGGGCGGACTCCTTTTTGCCGCAGCCGGCCATCGTCAGCGCGATCAGGGTCATGGTCGCCAGACGCCATGCATTCACGGGCCATGTAATCATGAGAGGGGCCTCGAAGATCGGAATGGAAGGGCGCGAAGTTTGCGGTAAGTCGGGACCAAAGTCGAAACCGTTCCGATTCGGCAGGCGTTGCATTCAGGAGCCGGATTTTCGTAGTCGAGGAGAACTTACATGCTGGGCGGGGCGGCCATGCGACGTCGTGACCGATGGCTGATCGCTGTTGCCGTTGTGATCGTTATATTGGTGGCCGTGCGCGCCGCGATGCCGACGCTGGTCCGCGATTATCTCAATGACAATCTCCAGGCGCTGGAGCAGTACGACGGACACGTCGACGACGTGGATCTCGCCTTATGGCGTGGCGCTTACGGCATCGACGGCATCGAGATCGTCAAAACCGGTGGTGAGCAGCCGGTGCCATTCTTCAGCGCCGACCGGATCGATTTCTCGATCGAGTGGCGCAGCCTGATGCGGGGTTCGCTGGTCGCTGAAGGTGAGTTCCAGAGTCCCGATCTCAACTTCGTACAAGGTGAGACGGAGCAACAGTCGCAGACGGGTAAGGGCGTCAACTGGACGGATCGCTTCGAGGAGCTGTTTCCGTTTCGCTTCAACACGGTCACCGTACACAACGGCACCATCTCGTTTCGAGCGCCGGGCATCAGCACGGCTGATGCGATGAAGGCGACGCGCGTCGAGGGCGAGGTGACGAATCTCACCAACGTGGCTGAGAAGGGCAAGGAAACATTCGCTGATTTTCGCGCCAATGCGGAGGTGCTCGATGGTGGCGCGGCGAAAATCAGCGGCAGCCTCGATCCGCTGGATTCCAAGCCGACGTTCGACGTCAATTTACAGGTGCAGAACGTCAAGCTGCCGCAGGTGAACCCGTGGCTGCGTCAGTACATCAAGGCGGATGCGGAAGCGGGCGATTTCGAGCTCTACCTGGAGCTCGCGGCCGCCGACGGCAAGTTCCAAGGCTACGCCAAGCCGGTCCTGCGCAACGTCGATATCTATAGCAGCGATGAGCCGGAAGAGAACCTGCTCAAACGCATCTGGGAAGGACTCGTCGACTTCGCGGCCAACGTGCTCGAGAACGACGAAAAGGAACAAGTCGCCGCACGCATTCCATTCACGGGCACCATCGACAATCCCGAGACCAGCGTTCTTGCAACCATCGTCAGCGTGCTACGCAATGCCTTCGTCAGCGCCTTCGCCCGCTCGCTGGAAGGCAGCATCTCAGTGCGCAACGTTCGCGAGAATCTCTCGGGAATCGGTGAGCCTTCGGCTGATGATAAAGACAAGAAGAAGGACAAGAAGTCGTCTGAGGAGAAAGCGGAATCCAAGGCGCCGAAGGTTGGGCCGAAGCGCAACTGATCTCTTTGAGGCTACGCCCCCTGCGCTTCGCGTTGGCGCGGACGCGCGTCGCGCAGCCTTCGGCAGAGTTGGGGGTGTAGGGGTGGGCTCCCGTGAAACTCGCCCAGCGCCTTCCACGCTCGCTGCATCGGCTGTCTGATGGTGCCCGCATGATTGGGTCACGGCATCGTCTCGCTCAGTACGCTCGTCGCGCCTCGCGCGACGTCGCCTTACCGCGCGGCGGTTCGTGTACTGCGAGCGTGCAATGGCTAGCTCGACTAGTGAGGGCGGCATAGTCACCGGGGTTGGCGAACTTCCCGGGACCCACCCCTTTCCCCCAACTCGAAGATGCGCTACTCGAAGATGCGCGATTCAAGACGGTGCGCGAGCAATGCTGATCGCATCGT
>JBEVKA010000572.1:0-3582 GCA_040509855.1 Steroidobacter sp. | reverse complement strand
CGCCACCATGCTGGACATCAGCGTCGTGAAGGCCAGCGCCGTCCAGGCTTTCCAATTCGCGGCTTGCACCGCCTGCCACTGGCCACGTTCGAGCATCAGGCTCAGCAGCATCAGCATGCTGCCACCGACGATGGCGATCCACGCCTGCAGCTGCAGCGCCTTGATGTCGCGCAGCCGTTTGACGTAGATCACGCCGAGCGAGGAAAAGAAACACGACAGCACCACCAGCGCCAGACCTTCCCAATACGCGAACACGCGCGGATCGAAACTGATGATGACCATGCCGCCGAACGCGAGCGTGATGCCCAGCGTACGGCGCCAGCGAATGGTTTCGCCGAGCAGCCAGATCGACAGCAGCGTCGAGATCGGCACGCTCATCTGGCTCGCGATCGCGACGGTCGCGGCATCCTCCGCCTTGGACACGCCCACGAACAACAATGAAAACGATGCGGGGCCAGTGAGCACGGCAGCCCACAGCAAGTTGCTCATCTGGCCGCGATGGATCTTGAGCAGCGGCAGCAGGAAGATCGCCAGCGAGCCAAAGCGCAGCGCCGTGAAAAAGATCGGTGGCAATTGACCCACGCCGATCTTGGAAGCGATGAGGTTCGCGCCCCAGATCAAATTCATGAACACCAGCAGCGCCAGATGGCGGCCGGTGATCGAAGCGGACTCATCGACGCTGGAAGAACTCGCAACCATCAACGCGCATATCGCTGCTTGAGAAAGGCATATAACGCACGAACCGTCTGCGGTTCCGCGCCCACCGGCCTGCCTGGCCGCTCCTTGCCGTTCCAAGCGTACAGATCGAGGTGCATCCAGTTGCGCGCGTTGCTCACGAAGCGCCGGAGAAACAGCGCCGCGATGATGGAGCCGGAAAATCCCGACGTCGACACGTTGTTCACGTCGGCGATCTTGCTCGACAGCTCGTCGTCATAGCCCGACCACAATGGCAGACGCCACATCGGATCGGATTCGCCCGCCGCCGTGCGCATCACCTCCTCCGCCAGCGCATCGTCTGCTGTAAACAATGCAGGCAACTCGGGTCCGAGTGCGACTCGCGCGGCGCCGGTCAGCGTCGCGGTATCGATCAACAAGTCGGGCTGTTCCTCGTCCGCCAGCGCCAATGCGTCACACAGAATGAGACGCCCCTCCGCGTCGGTATTGCCGACTTCGACCGACAGGCCTTTGCGCGTGCCCAGGACATCGCCGGGCCGAAATGCGTTGGCCGAAATCGAGTTCTCGACCATGGGCAGCAGGACGCGCAGACGCACCGGCAATTTCGCATCCATGATGGTTTGCGCCAGCGCCAACGCGACCGCCGCGCCGCCCATGTCTTTTTTCATGAGCAGCATCGACGCACCCGGCTTGATATCCAAACCGCCCGTGTCGAAGCACACGCCCTTGCCCACTAATGTGACTTTGGGTTTGGAAGCGTCGCCCCACTCGATGTCGACCAGGCGAGGCGCCACCGCAGCGGCACGACCGACCGCATGGACAGCAGGCAATCTCTCTTTCAGCAGATCATCGCCGATGATGACTCGCTGCCGAGCGCCGTAGCGACGCGCGACTTCGATGGCGGCGTGCGCCAATGCTTCGGGCGACATGTCGTTCGCCGGCGTGTTCACCAGATCGCGAGCCAGCGTGGTTGCCGACTTCAATCTCTCCACTTCGTGCGTATCGACGCCTTCGGGCATTCGCAAATGCACCGAACGCTGCGGACCGCCGCGACGATAGCGCTCGAAACGATATTGACCATAGGCCCAGCCGGTCGCGAATTGAGTGGCGACCCGCGCCGAGAGCGCTTCGACCAGATGATATTGACCGTCGGGCAGCCGATCGGCGATGGCCGAGGCCATCCAGCAATTTACTTCCTCGCGTGGATTGCGCTTGCCCAGGCCGGCGATGACGGCGATGGGCCGACCGTCGGCGCCCGGCAACAGCAATAGTTTGTTGCGTTCGGCTTTGAAGCTGTTGGTCGCGGCCCAATTGCGCGCCGCTTCATGCTGAGCATTGCGCCACTGCTCGAAGTCATCCTCATGGAGCAGATGCAAAGGAATCGAACCGGGAGTCGAGGCGGGAGCAGTCATTGCAGCCCAATGTGAGATCTGGTGTGAACCGCACAAGAGTACCGCAGCTTGACAAGTTGCGCAGCCGTGTGGTGCCATTCGCGCGCTTTATTGCACGGTTTCCACACTCACAAGCTCATGTCTGCAGCCACACACGCTTCTGCCGATCTCCTCGGCGCCACGATGATCCGCGCGATCGTCGTAGCCAAGCGTGTCGTCGTATCTGGCCTGCTGCGGCGGGCGGGGTGCGGGATCGGCGTCTGACTTTCACAGGATAGCGAATCGCCACACGAACCCCGCACCGGCCAGACCGAGGCGGGGTTCGTTCGTTTTTAAACCACGCTTTTAGGAGCGCACATGCAGATCTACTCGCAGAAGGACGTCAACAAGAAGGCTTTGCAGGGGAGCCGCATCGCCATTCTCGGCTATGGCAGCCAGGGCCGCGCGCATGCGCTGAACCTGAAAGACAGCGGCTATGACGTCATCGTCGGCGTGCGTAAGGGTGGCGGCAGCTGGGACAAGGCGAAGAAGGACGGATTGGAAGTGGCCGAGCCCGCCGAGGCCGTGAAGGAAGCGGCCCTGATCGCGTTCCTGACGCCCGACCTGACGCAGAAAGATCTATACGCCGAAGTGATCGGCAACATCAAACAAGGCGCGACCATCCTGTTCGCGCACGGCTTCAACATTCACTTCAAGCAGATCAAGCCTCGCAAGGATCTGAATGTGGTGCTGATCGCGCCGAAAGGCCCCGGCGACCTGGTGCGCCGTCAGTATCAGCAAGGCCGCGGCGTGCCCTCGCTGATGGCTGTGTATCAGGACATCAGCAAGAAGGCGAAGCAGATCGCCCTCGCCTACGCCGACGGCATCGGCGGCACACGCGGCGGCGTGTTGACCACGACGTTCGCGGAAGAGACCGAGACCGATCTGTTCGGCGAGCAAGTGGTGTTGTGCGGCGGCGCCACCGAACTGGTGGTGAAGGGTTTCGAGACGCTGGTGGAAGCTGGCTATCAGCCCGAAGTCGCCTACTACGAGTGCCTGCACGAGCTGAAGCTGATCGTCGACCTGCTGCACGAAGGCGGCATGACCAAGATGCATCAGTTCATTTCCGAGACCGCGAAGTACGGCGATCTCACCCGCGGCCCGCGCATCGTGAATGCGTCGACCAAGAAGGAAATGAAAAAGGTCCTCAAGGAAATCCAGACCGGCAAGTTCGCGCGCCAGTGGATCGCCGAGAACAAGAGCGGTCGCAAGAAGTACAACAAACTGATGAACCAGGACCTCAAGCACAAGATCGAGAAGGTCGGCGTCAAGCTCCGCGAGCGCATGCCGTGGCTCCAAGAGGAACGCGCGTAGTTCATACGACGGCCCGGTGACAACACCGGGCCGTTTTTTCATCACAGTCAGGAGGCTCCATGCCCATCAATGCAGCGAAGCACATCTGGTACAACGGTAAGCTGGTCCCTTGGGAGAAGGCGACGGTACACGTACTGGCGCACGCGCTGCATTACGGCTCGAC
>JBEVKA010000571.1:0-10283 GCA_040509855.1 Steroidobacter sp. | reverse complement strand
ATCTCCGGAGCATTGGGACGAATGCGGCGCGCCGCTTCGAACGCTTCGCGGGCTTGAGAGTAATTGGTCGCGGCGATCGCGCTGTAACCTCTCGCCATCGCGCTCGCGAACGCATCGGATGCCTGGCGCGACGAAATTCTCGCCAAGCCTTCGCTGGCGCGTGTTGTTTCCGCATCGAGCGCCAAGGCTTTACGGAAGGTCTCCGCCGCCTCGGTGGCGTTGCCTTCTTTCTCCAATCGCTCACCGGTGCTGAGCAGAGCGAGCACTTGATCGAGCGTCGCCGCGCGTTTCAAACCGCGCGCGGCAACTTGGTTGTTCGGTTCAATCTTGCTCGCCAGCTCGAACGCCGTCTTGGCGTCCGCCGAGCGACCTTCCTGCAGCGCCAGTGCGCCGGCCTTCAATTGTTCCGCGAGCACTTTCGGTGCGCGGGCCTCGATCACATCGAGCAGCGCCGGAATCTGATTGAGCTTCTCTTCCGCCGCCGGATATTCGCGCTCGGTGAAATCCTTGTCGGCATCGGCCAGCAGCGCATTGGCGCGGACGAATTCTTCACCACCCCATTGATCGGCGGCGCGCCCGTTGAGCTTTTGCATGCGCTCGTCGATGCCGGCGCGCAGTTCCTCCGCCGCTTGCTTGGCCTTGGCCAGCTCGGCGAAGTCGATTTCCTTTTTCTCGACCGCCTGCTCTTCGGCCTTCGGTGGCGCAGCCGCCGCGACCGGTGGCGCTTTGGTCGCGGGTTTCTCGGGCGCGACCCATTTCGGCAGCACGAAGAACACGACGATGAGGCCGATCAGGCCGAGCACGACGACAGCGGCGCCAAGGCCACGGCGGAAACCCTGACGGCGCAGCTCGTCTTCGGTGACCCGACTGGCGCCCGCGCGTTGCCACTCACCGCGCAGGGTTTCGCTCTGGCCGGGCGGCGGACGCAGGCCGGGCGGCTCGATTCTCGGGGAGGCGGGCCGGAGCGGCTCGACACTATTGGGCTCTGAGTTGGATACGGGCTCGTTCATACTGCTCATGATCGCAGGCGGCGACAGACTCGCAAGCGCCGCCTTCAAGTCTCGTTCGACAGTTCGCATCCCGGCCGGCCGATCCTGCGCCTCTCGCGCCAGCAGGCTGCCCAGCAACCGCATGACGCCGACCGGAACGTGCGCCGGAAGCGGCGCCGGTTCATTGCTGATGACTCGCGCCGCCACCGCATCAGGATAAAACGGCGGATAGCCCGACAACAGCTCGTACAGCAGCGCCCCTAGACCATACATGTCGTCGGCGACCGAGGCGGGAGCGCCGGCGAGCTGCTGCGGACTCGCGCTAAACGGCGATCCACCCGTCAGCCCACCGAAGTCCGCCAGCAGCGGCCCGCCGTCGGCACTCAACAAGACCGACGCCGGTTTGCCGGCGCGGTGGACGATGCCGGCATCGTGCGCCGCCGCCAGCGCCGACGCGACTGGAATCACCGCGCGCAGCACCTCGCCATATGGGCGGCCGCGCAGCCGCGATAAGTCGCCACCGGCGGCGTAGTCCATCGCGATCCAGGTGTGGCGCGCCGAGCGATACAGCCGGTCGACGCCGAGGATATTCGGGTGGGTGAGCGCGGCGACACGGTCGCACTCGTCGCTCAACGCCGCGACTGACGCGGCGTTCTGCATCAACTCCGGCGACAGGATCTTGACCGCGACCGGGCACCCCAGCTCGCGATCCTCGACCAGCCACACGTCGCCGCTGCTACCCGCCCCCAGGCGGCGGACCAGGACAAATCTGGCAGACAGCTCCCGCCCCGGCTCCAGCATGATTCATTGCTTGAGTCGGGCGTGAAACATTACCCGCCGTTATCGGTCTTCGCGGTCGCGGGAGCCGGCGTCGCCGGTGCGGCAACTCCGGTCTCGTTTTCATAGAGCTCTTTGAGCAAGCGCCGCCACTCGTGGTACTGCTCCTCGGCAGTGCCCTTGAGCTGCAGCGTGCGACCTTCCACTTCGACCACCATGGGCTGGACTTCGGACTGGAACGATTCGCCGAGCTGCTTGAGCGAGTCGGAGTGCATCTTCACTTCCGCACCCTTGTCGAAGCCGCTCTTCACTGCATATGCGCCGCCGAAGATCGCGCCCGTGGCCGCGGCCTGACCGGCATATGTGTTTGCTTCCGCGCCGACCACCAGGCCGCCGACAATGGCCGCCGCGCCGAGCAGTTTGCGAGTCAACGCCGCGCGCCGCGCTTCGTCTTTCGCTTCCAGCTCGGAATAGCTGTAACGGCGCCAGTTCGTGTACGGCTCGGACATGTTGTCCGCGAACAGTGAGTAGTGTTCGTTGATCGTGTCGAGCAGCGCGTAGTCGCGCTCACGAATGCGATCCATGCGCTCCATCATCGGATCGCCATCGGAAGGCAGACGCACCACCTGCTTCATGCCCTTCTTGTCCTGGGTCATGTAGCTGCTGAAAGCGTAAGGCGCGAGTTCCGAGGCGAAACGCAGCTCGGAGATGCGGCGGATGTTTTCCAGATCGTTCGCCTGCAGCTGCTGACGATAAGCCAGCATGTCGTTGGCGAGCGTGTTGTACAGGTTCTGGAACGGATCGCGCGGCTTGCCGGTCTGGTCCTTGTACGAACGCGTGTCGGCGAGCTGTTCGTATTCCTTCTTGAACCACTGCCGGCCGCTTGCGTCGATGACTGTCACTTCGGCGCGCAACATCTGGCCGGTGGATTCGATGATCTTGCCCGAGACGTAGACGTCGAGCGCTTCGGCGTCGGAGGGCATCACGCGCACCTGGCCCCACTGGCCGGTACCTTCGAGCGTGTTACGCAATTGCATGGGCAGGTAGCGCGCTTCGGCTTTGCGCACTTCGGGGAAGATGTGCTCTTCCTCCATTTCCTTTTCGTCCTTGGGCAGGTTCTCCTCGAACAGTCGCACGCCGACGTCGAGCAGCTGCGCCTCGGGAATTTCGCTGGCCGCCTGGACCAGTTTGACGCGCTGTTGTGGGCGCGTTTCATGAGTCACGCAGCCAGTGGTACCCACAGCCGCGACCGACAAGACGATTAGAGCAAGCGTGCGCTTCATAACTTTTAAACCTGAGTCGTTCTCGTCGTTACCCGCCTACCGCCCCATTCGCCTTCGTATGTTCTGTCATCCGCGCCAGTCGTTCATTCGAGTCTGTTTTAGACCGCCCGGCAACGGCGTTCTGTGACGCCGTTACCGATCGGGATCGGCCCTAGCCGGTCCCCTTCTTGTAATTGCGATACTCCTGCCACAGTTTCTCGCGCAGCTCCGGATCGGTTTCGTTCATGGCCGCTTCGCGCAGCTGACGCGCGACGATGTCGTCATCGCTGCCGTCCGGAATATCCGCGGGCGCCGTGTTCGGGCCGCTGCCGCCACCGGCACCGCCGCCCACTCCGCCACCACCACCGCGCTGACCGCCCTGGCCTTGGCCGTCGCCCTGACCTTGACCCTGGCCTTGTCCCTGACCCTGGCCACCGCGACCTTGCTGACCGCCGCCGCCCTGACCGCCATTGCCGGAGCCTTCGCCCTCGCCACCGCTGCCATTCGCGCCGGCGCCTTGACCGCCGCCTTCGCTGTTGCCTTGTCCACCGCCCCCTGAGCCACCTCGACCGCCGCGTTGACCGGCGATCGTCGCCTGTTCATCGCGCATGCGGCCGTCGAAAATTCCGAAAGACTCGTCGAACTTGCGGTCGATCTGCGCGGAGCGTTCGCCCGTGGTCATCGGACCACCGCCGCCTCCGCCACCACCGCCTTGCGAGCCATTGGCTCCGCCGCCGGCTGATCCGCCACCGCCACCCGGGTAGCCGCCGTCGCCGCCGCCTTGTGAACCGCCACCGCCCATGGCGCCGGCTGCGCCACCGCCGCCTTGCGAGCCACCGCCGCCAGGAGAACCTCCTGCCGCGCCGCCGCCTGCAGCACCACCCGCGGAACCCATCGAGCCGGCAGCCCCACCACCAGCTGCCCCGCCTGCTGAACCCATCGATCCAGCCGCGCCGCCTGCGGCGCCACCGCCGCCGGCCGAGCCCATCGTGCCTGCGGATCCACCCGCAGCGCCGCCGCTCGAACCACCACCGCCACTGGAACCTCGGAAGATGCTTTCGCTCGACGAGGCTCCGCCGGATGCTCCGCCAGCGGAAGAATCTGCACCGCCGCCTTGTGAGCCACCGCCGCCGCTGCTGCCACCGGCGGATGAATCAGCACCGCCACCCGCGGCACCACCACCGGTGCTCGGCATCGGAACACCTACAGAAGGAAGACCCGCGCCCGGCACCGACACGCTGATGGTCGGCTGTGCGCCACCGCTACCCGAAGCGCCGCCACTTTGACCGCCGCTGGAGCCGCCCGCGCCACCAGCACCGCCGGATTGACCGCCGTCGCTGCCGCCGCCTTCAGAACCACCGCCCTGAGAGCCGCCACCTTGCGAGCCACCACCCTGGCTGCCGCCGGACGAACCTCCGGAACTGCCGCCCGATGAGCCACCGCTATTTGAACCGCTCGCGCCGCCCTGACTGCCGGATGAGCCGCCGGGCATGGAAGACCCGCCGCTCGAACCACCACCGGAAGATTGCGAGCCGCCGCTGGAGCTGCTCGACGAACCACCACCGGAAGAACCGCCACTGGAGCCGGACGAGCCGCCGGACGAACCCGACGAACCGCCGCTCGAGCTGGAGGACGACGATGAGGATGAAGATTGCTGACTGGCGCAGCCGCCCATGAGGAACGCGGATACGGAGCCGATGGCCACGCAATGCGCAGCGATCGTCAACAACCGCCTGGCGGTTGGCGACGACCCGGATGCTGGTTGCCAGGTGGTATGACTCTGCATGTCCTCTCCTTCCGTTCCCCACTCACAGCATGGCTATGCTGCAGCCGAGAAACTGTGCGACCGATCGCCTGAACGTCGGCTGACCCGGGTTCCGTTACCAGCGGGCAAGCCTACGTTTGATCCGTCGGTCGCGTCTCCGGTTCAGTGCCCGGATAAAAACTACGGTAAAAACTAAACGCGCGCCGAGCAGAAAGTTCTACTTGGACCGCGACACCGCGGCGGTTTCCTCATCGCCGCTGCCCGTCAGAAAATCTCGCAGCTGCCCGGCCAGTCGATCGCACGCCGTGCTTTGCACCGGCGCGATCAGCGGGATGGGCGCGATCGCCCCGATCATCACCGACGTGCCTTTCACGTCCGTGGTGAGACTGCCGGCGCTGATGCCCTGGCGCAGATCCCAGATCGTGGCTTCGTAATCGGAGGACTTCTCCCACCAGCCGAGGCCGAGGCAACCGGCGCCACCGGGACCGGCCGCGCAGGCGATGCTGCCGCCGCCGTCGGTCTTTTGCGTCACTCCATCGATCCACACGATGTAGCGCACGCCCATCGCATTGACCCGGTCGCTGACGCCGGGGCGTGCCAGGAACGAGCTGAAGCTCTGCGCGTTGGCCGGCGCGGTGCTGGGCTCGAGCCAGGGATAGAGTGCATCGACGAAGGTGTGATCGGCGTAGATCTGGAACGGACCCTTGCTCACATTGCTCCTGGGCTCGAAGTCCTTGCCTCGCCGTTGCCTGTCGGCAACGCCCGCGGAGATCGATTCGCCGACCAGCTCGCGTTCCAGACAATCCAGGAATTTGTCTTCCGTGCCCGTGCCTTCCAGGTGCGGCTTGGCCAGCAGCACGATCGCTTCATGCGACGCTATTTGCGTCGGCGCCTCACGCATCTCTTCGATTTTCGCAGTCATGCAACCGCTCACGCTGCCGCACGCCGCGATGGCCATCGCGACACGCACGGAGGTCGAGACAACAGCGTTCATGATGATCTCCAGGAAGTGCAGGTCTTTGTGAGGTTCCGTCCTGAAGCGTTCGCCGCTCGCCGGCGATCCGATTCGTCCGATCGACCTGTGCCGATCGAGTATACGCGCACCATTCATACGTCAATGCCGGGAAAACGCGCAAGCACCACGACACACTCATCGCGAAATAAAACCGCAATGTCAAATCCCATCCGCTCCTGGCGCGCAGGATCAGAGGGCGCGCGCTCGAACAGCTGTGCTGTACGGAGGAATCCCGCAGACCCAGCGGTTCAGATCAGCGACAACTGCCGTGGCATGCCGCCCGACGTGACTGGACCGGCAACGAACGATTCCGTGTTGTGAACAAATCTCTCGCGATGTTTCAGGCCATATCGCGCACAGGCGGCGGCGAAACGTTGCGCCAGCAGTTCGGCGTACTGGCCCTCGCCGCGTTGGCGCACGCCCCAACGTGAATCGTTGTCACGGCCGCCGCGCATGTCGTGCAATCGCGACCACACGTGACTGGCCTTGAGTGGTTCATGTTGTTCCAGCCACTCACGAAACAAATCCTTCAGTTCGTATGGCAGGCGAAGAAGCACGTAGCCTGCGCCCTGCGCGCCCGCCTTGGCCGCCGCCTCCAGAATTTTCTCCAGCTCGGCGTCGGTGAGTACTGGAATCACGGGCGCGACCATGACGCTCACCGGAATGCCCGCCTGGCTCAAGCTGCGAATCGCTCTCAACCGCGCGGCCGGCGATGCCGTGCGTGGTTCGAGCGTGCGCTTGATGTCATTGCTCAGTGTGGTGACGCTCACGAGTGTGTAGACCAGATTGTCCTTGGCCAGCGGCGCGAGCAGATCGATGTCGCGCTCGATCATCGCGCTCTTGGTAATAATCGAAAACGGATGGCGTCTTCGCGCCAGCACTTCGATGATTGAGCGAGTGACGCGATACTCGCGCTCGATCGGCTGGTACGGATCGGTGTTGGCGCCGATCGTAATCGGTGAACAACGATAGCCCGGCGCCGACAATTCTTCTTCCAGCAGCCGCGCGGCGTCCGCCTTGTAGAACAGCTTGGTCTCGAAATCGAGGCCTGGAGAGAGATTCAAGTACGCGTGCGATGGCCGGGCGTAACAATAGATACAGCCGTGCTCGCAGCCACGATACGGATTGATGGACTGATCGAACGGAATGTCCGGCGACTTGTTGCGACTGATGATGGAGCGCGACGGTTCGGGCAGCACCGTCGTGTGTAACGGCGGTAACTCTTCGTCCAGGCTGCCCCAACCATCGTCGACGGCTTCCGCACGAGTAGATTCAAAGCGCCCAGCGGGATTCGACACGGCGCCACGTCCATTGTGAACAGCAGGGCGAATCGGGCTGGGCATGGGTCACATGCTACTGGATATAAACCCAGCCTCGCAACTCCATTTCAGTCGCTACGTTTGCTCGGAAATTCCTGCATGCGCCAGAGCACGGGGAACAGCCGTGTCCACAATCCGGTGACGATGAGAGTAGCGATTCCACCGATGACGACGGCGCGTACCGCGCCCCACCACTTCGCCGTCAGGCCCGACTCGAAGTCACCTAATTCGTTGGACGCTCCGATGAACACTGCGCTGACCGCACTCACGCGGCCGCGAATCGCATCGGGCGTTTCCAACTGCACCAGCAGATGCCGAACGTAAACACTCACCATATCGGCCGCGCCCAGCACCGTCAGCGCCGCCATGGATATATAAAAGTTCGTGCTCACTCCGAACACGATCGTCGCCACGCCAAACACAGCAACACCACCAAACATCCACGCGCCGACATGACGTGCGATCGGACTCATCGCGATCGCCATCGCGCAGATCGCCGCACCGATGCCCGGCGCGGTTCGCAGCAGGCCGAGACCACTCGGGCCGACATGAAGAATGTCGCTAGCAAACATTGGCAGCAGCGCAGTCGCGCCACCCAAGAGCACTGCAAACAAATCCAGCGAGATCGCGCCCAACACGACAGGTCGCGAGCGCACGAACTTCAGACCCGACAGCAATGTGTGCCAGCTCGCGGGCTCACGCTGAGCGTTCAGATGTCCGCGACCACCACGGACCTGCATCATCAGCACCGCGGCAATCAGCGCGAGCACCAGCACCGATCCATACACCACGACCGGGCCGGCGAGATAAAGGAATCCGCCGAGCGCCGGACCCACGACGCTCGCGACTTGGTAGGCCGAGGAATTCAACGCCACCGCGCGCGTGAACGATTCCGGCGGCACGAGGTTTGGCAGCAGCGATTGCGCACCCGGCATCGAGAACGCTCGCGCGCCTCCGAGCAACACCATGGCAAGCAGAATCGGCCACGTGGCCGTCACGCCGCGCAAAGTCATCGTCAGCAGTAGCACCGCGCATATCGCTTCAGTCACGTAACACAAGGTGACGATGCGCGAACGGTTGTAATGATCGGCCGCGTGACCCGCCGGCAGGATCAATGTCACGAACGGAATGAATTGTGACAATCCGATCAGGCCCAGATCCAACGGGTCGCCGGTGATGGCGTACATCTGCCAGCCCACCGCGACGAGTTGAATCTGCGCGGCCAGCGTGGCGAGGAAGCGCGCCGAAATGAAGCGCAGCACATCGGGTTGGCGCAGTACGCTCGGCGTCCGCGCGCTTGGGATTGTCATGCGAGGAAGAAACTGGAGCGAGCCCTGAGGGGCTCAGGATACTCCACCGGCACTGACTTGCGTGCGCGGCTGCTCTTGTGCCGGGGCCGGATGAGGCGTCGGATGCTTGGGCTTGGTTTCTTTGATAGCTGCCGGGAATCTCACCTGGACGAGGGTGCCGTCATCGGCACGCACATCCAACTCACCACGCAACTGCCGGACGAACGCCTCGATCAGCGAACGGCCGAGACCGGTGTGATCCGTCTGGTTTGCAGCGATGTCATAGCCGGTGCCATCGTCGCGAATCGTCAGCAGCAGCGTCGTTGGCGACTCACGCACCACCTGCACATTGATGTGACCGCCATCGCGTTCGTTGAACGCATGCTTGTACGCATTGGTGATCGCCTCGGTCACGAGCAGCCCCAGCGGGACCGCAACATCCGGGCCGATGACTTCGCTCGGCGAGTCCACCACCAGTTCCACGGTCCGGCCGCGAGACAGCCCGCCACGACGCAGCTCCGAGCACAGATCTTCGAGGAACCATTTGAGATCGATTTCCTGCAGGCTCTCGGACTCGTACAAGCGTCGATGTAACGTCGCGAGCGCATTGATACGGCTGCGCGCTTCGGCGAACGCCACTTCAGCACGTGGGTCGCGAATGCGGCGGGCGTGCAGATTGAGCAGGCTCATCACTAGCTGAAGATTGTTCTTCACGCGGTGATGAATCTCGCGCACCAGGATTTCCTTTTGCGCGAGCGAGTCTCGCAACTCGTTCTCACGCGCCGACAGCAGATCGGCCATGCGTGAGAATGTTTCTCCGAGACTGCGAATCTCCGCGGGCGCCGCGGCGACTCGTTCCGGACGCACATTGTGACGACCCGCCGCGTATGCAGATGTAATGCGTTCGAGGTAGGTGATCCATCGCACGACCAGATGCTCGATGCCGAACCACACGACCGCGATGGCGAGCGCCCACATCAGCAGCGGCGTCAACACACCCCACGCGACCTGCAAGGCCAGCGGACCGATCGCGGTCAGCACCGGCGTGCCGAGGATCACGAAGATACGCCCGCCGAGCAGCGGACTGATCGCATAGAGGCGCCACACGCCATCGTGACCACGCGCGCGGAATGTTTGTGTCTGCCCGCCCTGCAGGTGTTCACGCAAATGTTCGTTGACGATGTCGCGCGCGGGCAGCGGCGATCGCGCCGGTGAGCGCTCGGCTTCGGCGGTAATGATTTCGCCCTGGCTGTCGAGCAGCGCGAACGCGGTGTCGTCCACCTGATTGGAGTGATAACGGCGGGTGAGCCAGTCCAGACCGATGAACAGCGCCACCGATCCTTGAATCACGCCGCCTTCATCGACCAGCGGCACGGCGGTGACGATGCCCCACGAGCCCAGCCAGCGGCTGACGACCAGATCGCTGATGACGAAACCGTCGCCGCTCATGACGCTCTTGAACCAGTTGCGGTCCCCGACCGTCACTTTCCCTTCGACGGGCGATGACGCGCAGGTGAAATCGCCCACCGAGTTCACGACAGCCGCGCCGGCGTATTGATCCAAACCGCCGATCGCACGTTGCAAGGCTCGCCGGCACGCGGCGCCTTCACCGGAGCGAACATCGGGCTGAGCAGCAAGGCTGGTGAGAATTTCGCGCGACGCCGAGATCATGTTGACCTGCTCGGTCGCGGACAACTGCGCTGCCTGAGCGAGGTTCTGCTCCAGGATGCGCATGCTGCTGTTGTAGCTGGAGATCGCCTGCAACACCGCGAGCGCGCCCGGCGCCAGCATCGCGACGCCGACGATGAGCACGAGACGCGGGCGCAAGCCAGCATTGCGACCCCACCAGCGACCCGGCGCGGTTGCG